>JAUHYS010000117.1 GCA_030426445.1 bacterium | reverse complement strand
TAACACCATCATGTTTCGCCAAAAGCAGACGGCTTCAATCTTCTTGCGTAAAAGCAACCATTGGTAAGGCTTTTAAGTATTCAAGAAAGAGCCGGTCATAGCGCTTAAGATGAATAATGACTTCGTTATAAGAAACTTTTTCAATGCGAATTAAATTCTTTAAAACTTCAGAAGCTTCTAATGGATTATATTCTTTAAAATAATCAAAGCTTCTTTGTAGGTCTTCTGCATTTATACTCTTTAAAACAATACGTATTTTTTTACCCTCATCTACTAATTCAAACTTTTCTGCAGCTAGTGGTTTAAAATCAACGACCGACTCATCATAGTCTAAAAGTGGAGTATAAACTAAATGAGAAAACATGGCCCCAACACCGTAACGAAAAAAAGGCCTGATCTCACCTATCGGCATACCCGTAGCAATAATAATTGTATCGGAATAAATTTTTTTCTTAGGAAGGGAAGGAAATAGCTCTTGATAGCCCAAACTACCGCCCGCAAACAAGACGACAAGAATAAATAGATACCAAACCCGCAAAGTGCGCCCCCTTTAATAAATTGTTAATTATAAACCAGAACCTATTCACAATTTAAAGGGAGAAACAAGAGGAAATTAGGAGTTTGAGTTGGGTTTGCTACTTTTTAAGTTAATGAAGTTCTTCGGTACATTGTACGTCTTTAAGAGATAAAAAGAAATCTGGACTTTCAAAATCAAAACCTTCACATGAAGATGAATAAAGAATAGGTATTTTAACCCAAAACAAAAAAATACCTGGTGGATCTTCTAAAATTATTTTCATAGCATTAACAAAGTATTCTTTTGCTTTATCAGAAGAAGATTCATATCTTGCCTTATCTAATAAACTGTCAACAATTTCATTTTCGTAATTTAACATATTAGAGGATAATTTTTGATTAGTTGAATGAAAAAACAAATAATTATCTAAAAATATATCCTTTAAAGAAATCTGAATGAGACCTAAATCATAACTCTGATCTACTGATATTTTTCTTTGAAATTCTTTTGAAGATACTTTATCGAATTCGATATCAATCCCAAAGGGTTGTAATTTTCTTTTAATCAAAAGAGCCACCCTTTCATCTCTCCCTCTACTATCTAAAAAAGTTAGCTTCTTTTTTTTTCTTGGAACAACTTCATACCCTAGATCTACTGAGTTTTTTTTATTATATTCTGAATCGTACCAAAAAGAGTCAGTTGGTATTGGATAGTTTGCAGGCTTAGTTAGCTTATCACCATAAATTTTTACAAATTCATCTTTATCAATAAGAAAATTTAATATACCCCAATTTATATTATTTTTAGTACTTTTAACTTTCTGCTGATTTTCCATCATCATATAAAGTAAACTATTAACAAAATATGAAATTTTTATATTTGGGATATCCTTTACTAAGTCATAGTCTCCCTCATTTGGATAAATCAGTAAATCTAATTTACCAGAGACTAAATCTCTTATTGCATGACGTTGAATAGGAATCGACTTAACAATTATATAATTAACCTTTTTATTTGATAATTTTTTTCTTTTTAATTTAACGTAATTTTGATTGTCTTGAATAATAGTAAAATCACCTGTAGATTTATTATCACTGGAGTATGCTTTAATTAAAGTTTGCCTTATATGCATTAATGTATAACGATCAAACTCTGATAAGTAAAAGACAACTTCATCAGGCGATATTACTTCAATTTTAAATCTATTTTCAGTTTCAAATTTATTTTGTTTTTTTCTATTCTTATTAGAATTTTCAAAGGATTTTTTTACATCCCCAGCATTCACATCTTTTAAAATAAACCTTATTTTGGTATTGTCATTCTCCAAAAAAATTTTTTCAGCTAAAACAGGAACAAGAGTACCCTTTTTACTGAACTTAAATAAAGGACTGTAAACTAACTCAGCTAAATTAGAACTTATTCCGAACTTAGAATCAGGAGTTATTTTCCCTATAGAAAAACCCGTACCAACAATTAATTCATCTTTTTTTTTTTGATTTGAATCAGAAGAGGAGCATGATATCAAAAAGACAATTAATAGAATAAAAATATAGTTTTTAACATTCATGTAGGAATAAAAAAAAGAAATTGACAAAAATATCAACTTCTTTTTTAATTTAATATTTCAGTATTTATATACTTAAAATAAGTGCCCTCTACAATCAGTATGTTTAACTTTATTCATTGAGTCACTTTTCTTCACAACTTTGATTTTCATTATAAAATCCTCCATTCAAAACTAACCTGTTTCTTTCCTCACTCGAATTAAAATTAATTATTAAATTTACGAATTAATGAACTGTACTATTACCCTCAGTAAAATAATACTCTCTGGGCAATTCATATTGTAAGGCTTGAGCGACATAGTTTTGCTGACAGCTAATTACACCGACTGAACCAGTTTGAGTATATGAGTTCGCCCGACAACCTCCTCCACAGATTGGTGGAAAATGACAACTTTGACATTTGGGATTTTCAAAGGGGTTGGAGACTTTTAAAAAACTTTCTCCCAGCTCATTAAAATTTTGGGAACTGACATCTCCAATATGCGTATTAGCCATGCCTGTAAAAGCTGCACATTTATAAACCTTACCACTGACTCCGATGGTGGCACCGTTCCGTTGATAAAACTCACAAGGTCCTAAATTAACTGGATCTGCAACCCTAAAACCGGCACTTTGTGTGGCATCATGCAGGCCAATCATTTGTTTAATTTCTTTATCTGTATAAATACATTGCTTGCAGGAAGAACCCATGGGCTCATTAGGAGTATTGGTCATCTCTTCCATAATAGGTTTAAAACGCACAATCCCAAGATCATTGCGAAACTTCGCTGTCTTTAATCGCTCCAACAGACCATAAAAGCTGTCGGCGGTTTCTTCGTTAAAGTTTCCGCCAATGTTGATTTTAATCTTGCCGGCAATGGCTTCCAGATTATTAAAGATCTGATCAAAGGTACCGCGGCCGCCTTTGTAGATACGCATTTTGTCGTGAGTTTCTTTGTCTCCATCAAAGGTAATTTTGACCCAGGAGAGACCATAGGTTTTAAGCTCGTCAACGAGTTTAGGAGTCAGTAAGACACCGTTAGTGATGGCACCAGAATTAAAGTCGACCTTTTTTTGCTGACAAAAACCCTGCATCGCAGAGCCGATTTGACGAATGGCAGGCACGTTGATTAAAGGCTCTCCGCCAAAATAGATAAGATTGAGTTTTTTGCATTGGGTTTGTTCGATACGGGTCTTAAGCCACGCAATGACTTTTTCCGAAACTTCAGGTGTCATTTTAACGTTTTGCAATTGCTCTTTTTCAAAGCAATAAGTGCAGCGTAGATTACAAGCCATGGTTGTCACAATGGTGATTTGCAAATAATCGGTTTGCTCTTTGACCTTGGCTTCAAACCAATCGTTAAAGACCTTTTTTTCGTCGACTTCATCATCCAATAAATAACCCAGTTCTTTGAGGCCATCCGCGGCTTCTTGTTCTTCTGAGTTAAGCGCAAATTTTTGTTGGATTTTGTAAAAGAGATCTTCAAGTTTAATGTCTTCTTCTTCGATGGCTACCCGGTTGTCCGTAAAAGAATTGTAAAGAAAAACTAGGTTAGGATCCTTGGGGGACCGAACCATGTAATTAAATCGCGAAACTTGCATAACAACCCTCCTCTATGACGCTGCCCAACTGATACTTGGTGACCATTAAGTTTTTAAAGAAGCGTGGCGTTGAGCTGTTTCCTTCACCTTAACGCCACGCATCCCTGGACAGGTAATGAGGTTATTATTTTGGCTCGTTTCTAAAATTTGTTTTCAGCAAAAAAGCTGATTTTAGTTTTTAGAAAAGAGGCCTGTTTTAAAATTTGGATAGTTTATGCTGTTTTCTAAAAATAACACTTTTTAACTTAAACTAACCGATACCTGATTAAATATAAGAGCAAGTTACGTACCAATTTTAACTAAAACTAAATTAATATTTTTTAAAAAAATAATTTAATATTTTCATATAGTTATAAAGAGAAAAATCCAAAGCAAAAAAATCCGCTTGACAAATGCACTAAAATCATATCCATTTTATCGATAAGCTTTATCCTAGAAACCACAAGATATAGTGGTTGGTCAGAGATCGATACACAATATATTGTGGTCGGGGATTTTTGTTCAAAAAAAGAGTGTAAAAAATTTAACAGATTGTAAGAAGTTAATTTTACTAAGATAAGATTGAACTATAACTAATTGATATTATTATATTATATTTTCAATTAAAAATATATTGTAGTTAAAAAGTGATAAAAGTTCGGTTTTTTGAATAAAGAAAAGTGTTTTCTATAAAAATATAAAAAGTAAAAGGGCGATTTTATCTAAAAAATTGAAGCCCACCCTCAAAAACTTAAAACCTTTTAAAAAACTCCCACAAAACTTACCAATGATCTGCAGGACGGACGTGCTTTTTAACCCAATCCACTATCTGCTGGACCGGAGTTCCTGGTGTAAAAATTTCGGATACTCCCTTTTGTTTTAAATCGACAATATCTTCCTCGGGAACAATACCTCCGCCAAAAACGAGAACACCTTTGGCGCCTTCGGCCTGAAGCAGACGAAGCACTTCAGGAAAGACGTAGCTATGCGCTCCCGAAAGAATCGACAAACCGATCGCATCAACGTCTTCCTGAATCGCTGTGTTGACAATCATTTCTGGGGTTTGGTGAAGCCCCGTGTAAATCACCTCAAAGCCAGCATCACGAAAAGCCCGCGCGATGATTTTAGCTCCACGGTCATGCCCATCTAAGCCGGGTTTACCAACCAAAATGCGAATTTTTCTAGCGTCCATCTTTTTTATTTCCTTTAAAAAAGGGATAGGACAAAAATAAAATTCTGACAACTTTTAAAGTGATTCCTTTGTTTTCAATTTTGGGCCCACCCACTCTTCTATTTGAGGATGGTATTGATCAGGGGATTGATAAACGATAAGCGGCGGTTCAACGATGATTTCGCGCTGGCTAGCTTTGATGATTTCCAGCATAACGAGTTTTGCAGGGGCATCTTGGTAAGCATGGACAAAACTCATGCGTTGTATTTTTAAATTGAATTGAGCAAGCGTGACAATGAGCTCTTCCAAACGCAAAGGCGGATACATTAAATAGAGTCGACCTTCCTGAGTCAGTAAATATTGGGCTATTTTAATAAGACTTTGCATACAACCACGAAGCTCATGTCTGGCGATGGCTTTACTTAAGTCTGGAGCTAAGCGGCCAGTCTGGATCTTGCGATAGGGAGGGTTACTTAAAACCACCTCAAAACAATTTGCAGCCAAGTTGGATTTGAGATTTTGCCATTTTTCGCAAAGCACTTGATAGCGCTCTTTAAAGGTAAACAGTTGGGCATTTTTTTTGGCCAGCTCCGCTAATTCCTGTTGAATCTCTACTGCCAAGACACTTTGCACCTGGTAAACTTCTAAGGCCAAAAGGCCTAAAATCCCCACACCTGCGCCCAAGTCACACACTCTATCTTGTGAAAATAATTTAGCAAATCGCATTAATAAAAAGGAATCAATATTATAACGATAGCCTTTTTCTGGCTGCAGCAGCTTAGAAAATTTTTGTGAGGGTCTTAAAATCATGTGGCTCTTCTATTGCTTTTCTGCTGCAAATTAAACTAAAAAGAAAACATGTATTCAATTTCTAAAGAAGAATTTACCCAATTAGCCAATGAGGTCTTTGAAGACCTGCCCGACGAGTTTCATCGCAAGATCGAAAATATAGAAATCTTTATTGATGACTGGCCCAGCCCAGAGGTGTGCCTTAATTTAAAAATTCGACGGGAAAATTTACTCGGCTTGTACACCGGCGTCCCGATAGGTAAGCGCAGTTTTTTTCATACTTTTACATTGCCCAATCAAATTTATCTTTATCAAAAAAATATCGAACGAATCTGCCGCTCGCATCAGGAGCTTGCGGATCAAATTCGCAGGACATTGCTTCACGAAATTGGGCATCATTTTGGAATGAATGACCGCGAACTCAGAAGTTTAGGGTATTAAAATGGACTATATTATTGCAAATTGGAGCGACCTCAATCTTATTGACCGCGCCTGGTTTATTGTAGGGGCCTGGCTATTTATCTTTTTTATGATTACTTTCTTTTTTAAAATTCTTCCGACTATTTTTAAATCAAAAAGAAAAGACGCTCTTAACTTAGAGAATAAAAAGTCAGACCCGTAAGCAGTTTGGGATAAAAGAAAGTTGACTTCTGCGGCATGGTCTCGCCTGCGTTGGCGACATCTTCTAATTGCTGCATGGTCGTTGGGTTCATGATAAATCCAAAACTCTTTTTTTCTTTTGTTAACTTAATCGCATCCGCAACATTTTTAACATAGTGAATTTTTCCGTACTCCCGTTGGGCTTCCTGACTCATCTCTAAAATCTCTTCGAAAATAAGCGTATGCAAAAGGCTGACATCCAGATTACGTAGTGGCAAGGGCAAGGCCTGAAGCTTATCGCTCTTTGTAAAAGACTCCGTCTTAAACTGTAAAAGCTCGATCACTTCATCATGAACCCAAAGCATGGATTGATGCTTATTTTCTTG
>JAUHYS010000116.1 GCA_030426445.1 bacterium | reverse complement strand
AAGCATTTTTATTTCTGAATGATAATCATTGTGATCCATGGTTTGAACTCCTCTCTCCTTATAATTATCGGTATAAAGAATAAAAAGTTGCTTAGTTTGAGAAAATCTTAAAAATTTACAAGTTTATAGTGTATGCGGCAAGCTCCATGTAGTTTTGCAGGGCGAAAATGCTTTTCCCCTAGCAATTATTCGTAGAATAGGCCAAAACCGGGGTAAACAAACTTATCTTCACCAAGAAAAAATGACTCCATCTTAAGCGTAAAGAAGGATAAAACTTTTTATCCTAAATATGATGTCGGGTCTGATACATTTGAAGTAAATGAAAATTTACTTAATATAATCATCAAGCTAGAGTCTTCTGGAAAAAGTTTTTTTAATTAGATAAACCTGGCCATACTTTTGCAGTGTAAAGTTTTGCACTCCGTTTTTTATGTAAATACTGATTTTTTATACTTATCATGTCAGTTTGTCGACGGGAGCATCCAAATGAAAAAACCTCAATTTTATAAAGCCAGTGATTCTTATTCAAATACAAAGTGGAACGACGACTTAAATAATTTTTTTGAAATGGAGATGGCCTTGGTAAATTCCTCTAAAGATCATCATTTGTTTTTAAGCCAATTGGAGGAAACAGTCGATGTTTTTGAAAGGCTTCGTTTGCAAGAGAAAATAGATACATGTAAGGAAGTTTATTTTGAAGCTAGAGAGCGTCTCAATCAAATGAACCCAGAAAAAACCTGCCAAATTGAAAACGAGATGTGTGCTCAATTACCCTTGCAGAACGAAACTTTTGATTTGATGTAATGTAATATAAAAAACTGCCTAATAATCGACCTTCACTAAAAATAGCCCTTGTCCAGGGGCGGTGATACCTGCGCAGCGACGGTCTTTTGCTTTCAAAATATTTAAGAAGGTGTCTTCACTCGTTTTTTCTAACCCTACGTCGATTAGGGTACCAACAATATTGCGTATCATATGTTTTAAAAAGCCTCTTCCTTTAATCGCAATGGCATATAAGCTTGGAGCATCCTCATCTGGATGAAACGAATCTGCTGCACCTAATGGTGAGATCAGTTGACTGAGTCCCAGGTTTCCAATCAAACTATTCCCCAGATCATGAAGAGGAAATTTATTTAATTGGACTTCATCTATTTTACGAATAGTGGATTTAGCTTTAGAATCTGACGCACAAAAAGAAGCAAAATCATGTTCACCGACCAACTGCTCAAGACAGTCTGTCATCGCTTCCTGATTAAGGTTGCCAAATCGTCTCCAGCTAAAAGGACTGATGAGAGAGAAAGGTTCACGAGAATTAAAAATAAGGTAAAGATAAGTTTTTTGTTTTGCAGAGTGAAGCGCATGAAAGTCTTGCGAGACATACTCAGCTTGAAGAATAGAAATATCATGGGGAAGTTTTGAATTAAGGCCTCGTCGCAAAAGTGCGGGGGCTATTGTTTTATTCGTATCAAAATGTGCAACTTGACCCAAGGCATGTACGCCAGAATCGGTTCTTCCTGAAGCGATTACAATGATTTTTTCTTGGAGGATTTCAGAAATTTTTTCTTGTAAGACTTCTTGAATGGCCAATCCATTCGGTTGAATTTGCCAGCCGCAATAGGCGCTTCCTAAATAATGAATCACGAGTTTAATTCTTTGTTTCACAGCCTTTAATACCTCTTATTAATACTTTGACTTTAGTAGGACTAGCTTGTAATTTTCTTTTATCGATAAATTAGGCGAGTTTGTCGAGAGCTAAGAGAGTTCTAATAGAGGAAATTGTTTTTATGCGACAAAAATATTTTCGGGTCATTTTTTGGATTTTATTACTCACTTTACCTTTTCAATCGGCTGGTTTTATCGATTGTACAGGACTGGCTGAATTTGAATCAGACGACAATGGGTCTGATACCGGCGACAGCGGCTCTGGTGCTGGCCTTCTCTATGTTTTAGATAATTCGAATGATGCGGTGTATGTTTTTGAAGATATTGAAAACCTCTCAGGAGACCAAGATCCAGTCAGAACTCTTTCGGGAGACGATACCTTAATTGAAGATCCCAAAGCGATCGCAATTGATCCAGCAGGTGATATTCTTTATGTGTTAGATGCTTCGGAAGATGCAGTACTTGTCTTTACGCAAGCATCAGAATTAGATGGTAATGAAATAGTTACCAAAACCCTCCCCATTGACGGTAATCCACAAAGTATGACTTACGACCGTGATAATGACCGTCTCTATGTAAGTGATGTAGCGAACGAAAGCATTCTTATTTGGGAGGATGTTAGGTCTATTGCAGATGGTACATTCTCGAATCGTTCTTTTGATATTGGTTTTATCGCAAGTGACATCTTGATCGACGAGCTCAATCAAGTTTTATATATCGGAGACCCTGATTTTAAAGCGGTTCAAGTTTATGAGCAGCCTGAACAAAAAAGCGGTGAAATTAACCCTGACAGAAGTATTATTAAATTCATTGTCAATGAAGACGACCCAGATGATATCGAAGAATTTGAAAGTATTAAAACACTTGCAGTCGATGCCCTTGATAATATTCTTTTTGTTGTTGATGCTCAAACTGAAAGAATGGATGTTTTTGAAAATGCTTCTTTTCTTGATGGAGAACTTGAGCCAGATCGCCAGGTTTTAGGTGGCAGTACTCGTATTACCGATGACTTAAAAAAGCTCCTTTTCTTAGATGACAAACTTTACGGAGCGATCAGTGATGATGAAATCGCGATTTGGGAGGATGCTGATACCTTGGAAGGGAATACAGCCCCAACTCGGGTTGTTAAGGTTAATTCTGCAACTCGAATCATTGATTTTGATGTAGATTTATAAGACTATTGAAAAAAATCTTTATATAGCTTATTAATAGATTAGATAAATTTGTGATTACATAGTCATGCTAAATGATGAACAAAAAAGGTGAAAAGTGATGCAATTGACTCCCGAAGCTGTCCAACGCGTAAAAGATCTGATTCAACAAAATAGTAAGCAAGGCCATGGTTTGCGTATTGGTGTGGTTAGTGGGGGCTGCTCAGGTCTTTCTTACAAAATGGATTTCGAAGAGAAGCCTGGAGAAAAAGACCGTATCGTCGAGTGCGATGGTGTAAAAATCTTTGTTGACCCCAAAGCCTATCTTTATTTACAAAACGTGGTTGTCGGTTTTCATTCTGACTTAGTCAGTTCCAATTTTACCTTTACCAATCCAGATGCTAAAGCCACCTGTGGTTGTGGGACCTCTTTCGCTGTTTAAAAACTTTCTTATTGTAAGTATAAAAATCTTATTTTGTAACCTTGTTGAGTATAAACCCTTGCTTTCTGTTCCCTATCAAATTAGGCATTGATTAATATTAAGATATCAAGCAATCATTTTATGAGGAATCTTATGCTTAGAAAGAAAGTTTTCAGAAATACACTTTATTTTTTTAGTGTGCTTATTTTTCAACTTTTTTTGTTTAATTGTGCTTCGACTCCACAAAACGCTCGGGGGCCTATCAAGCCCAAACCCATGGTTGCACCCTGGGAGTATTATGCAAGTACCCAGCCCGCTATTATGCACGAAGGAGAGACTCCTCGAATGCAGAATATGGGTGTGGAACCCTTAAGCGATGATACCAAATCCGATAGAACCCATACAATTTTAATTGGAACTCTTGTCGGCGTGTTAGTGGTGGGCGGAACTGTTGCTGGTGTTTTAATAGCAAAATAAAAGGCTTTTTTTAAAGGGTTTAAGAGCTAAAATTGATCAAAAGCTTTTAGGTTAGATGCCAAAGTTTGTCTTCCTGATGAACTTTATTTTCACGAATCAATTTATCCAAGTGTTTTTCAAGCATTTGTCTTTCGAAAGAGACCTTAAGTGGGTCGGATGCCAATTGGACTTTACGGTATATAATACCAATTTTAGAAAGTTCTTCGATGTTGCGGGGAGACTTTTTTAAATTTTCTAATATTTTATTTTCTCTAATTGCAAAGGCATTCGCAAAACGCTGGAGTTTTTCAGCGAATTGGTCTGGTGTGTAAACCCGTTTGCCATGACTGGTTGCATAATAAGTGCAATCCATATGGCGGATGCGGTCGATCGATTGTTGAAACTCTTCGATGCTGGAAGAAATATTGGCATACCAGGGACCCAGCGGAGTTAAATCAATATCACTGGTATAAAGTAAACTAATTTCTTTGAAGAATAAGCCAATATGTCCTGGGGTATGTCCAGGGAGGTGAATAACTTGGACTTCCTGGTCTTTTAGAGGAAGCAGGTCTCCGTCTTTAAGCGTGACACTAAAGTAAGGGTCGCGAATATCCAAACGAGAAAAAATTTCTTCTAGCCATTGAATGTATTCTGAATCCCTCACTTGGTCGGCATACTTAAGGTAATTCTCTAAGCTTGAAAGCGAGGGAAGGTCGAGTTCGTGACACATAAAAATGGCATTGCGAAACAGGCTATTCAGTGAGCGATGGTCAATATGGTAATGTGTATTTAAGACGCGTTTGACTTTTTTTTGGGAGGCAAGACTTTCAAAATAGCTAAAATTTGCAGAAGGGTCCACCAGGGTCGACTCTGGATCCTCAATTAAGATGGAGTTAGAAAAAAAGAAGTCCATCGAATTGTTTGCCCAGATGAGTTCAACCGATCCAATTTTGACTCCGTTCTTCGTTTTTTCGGGTAAATAAGGCATGCTTTATTGAGTTGATTTATATCAGGGTAGTATAATGAAAGTCAAAGTAAGATAATGGGCTTAACCCTTCTTATGACGATGCCTCAAGAATAGAACGGGTTAATGAGGGGTATATTTTGTGAAAAGTGGCGGGCAAAATAGAAACATAACTTAGCTATAACTATTTAATAAGTTGCTTAAACAATCTTAGTTAAACTATCTTGAATTTATTAAAAAAAATCTTGCTAGCAATTTTCTTTTTTGTCATAATCATTCGACCTAAAATTGTGGATGGGGGGCCGTTATGACCACAAAGGTAGAAGTATTAAGTGCGGGGAAAGAACCTAACTTTCCTCAAGAAAACAAAAACAAGTATGATATCAAGCCTAAAGGGCATTGGGTTGATCAAGATTTTTTTCAAGAAGCCCAACTATTTATCAATCAAGATCGCGCGACGATGACTTTTTGTGTAAACAATAAAGTTTCTTCGATTCATTTTGATAAAAACAAAGGAGAAATTTATTATAAAGGTCAAAGTCTTCGACATATGCGCATTAATCCCAAACAAGAAGTCTACCTTAAAAAATTTGGAGACTATTTAAAAAAACAAAACGTTTCCAAAGAGTTTCTCCAACAATATCAATGGGCACTTTCACACTATCTTTCCTATTATCATAGTTAATATTTAATAAGCCGTTCTTCTTAATTAAGCCACAGGGTATCAGGGAGAGAAATCGAATTGCTTTAAGTCCAAACAAGTCTTGCTAGTATCCGCGTATCAGGTTAATTTATAAAGGCTATGACAGAACTTCGTAACATTCCCAAAATTACCCCTCAGGTGGATCAGTTGCCACTCTCGGAGCGAGAAAAGCACCCTCAAAAACAAGGTTGGAAGTTTAGTATCGAAGGTCAAAATTTTGATTTTAAAAATGGTAAAATTCTACTTAACCAACAGAACTTAGCCCAACATATTAAAGATAATCTTTCACATTTAGGGGCGCAGTATTGGACGGCAGTCGCCCGTCGTTTGGGAAAATACCGCGATTGGGCAGCGGTTAATGGAACGGACCCCGAAGAAATTAGCCAGCTTTTTGGCCTGATTTCAGCCTTTTTGACTAAAATATATGGTCGGGTTAAAAAGAAATTTGATGAAACCGAGGAAGGTATTGGCTTTGTTTTGGATGAGGACGGCCAGTTTTTGCTCAATGGGGTGAATGTTGGGGCGTGTCTCAAGATGGTGAAACGTTTTCCCAAGCGCAGAGAAGCTCGGATTTTTTTAAAAGGTTTGCGCCGCCGTTTGGCAATCCTTCAAGAAAATCGCTCTGGCAAAGCCAGTTACGAAAAAGTCCGTGAGACAGTCACACGTCTTGCTAATGAAATTGATCAAGTATTGGGTCAGGAAGAGTCTTCGGTGATTTCATTACCCCCACCTCATTTCAGAAAACTCACTTAGGTTTTGGTAAAATGTAGAAAATAAATGTGCCTTGAATTCTTTTTTGGAGACTGCTATATTGCCCTCGTTGTTGAGTGATGTGGGTGTGTTAATTTTAATCAAAAATTTTAGGATGTAATAATGACAAAAGAAGACATTCAAGAATTGAACTCTATCAGTGTGGCTCCTTTAGAGGACAGCCCAACTGAAGAGCGCATTTCTAAAGGAATGGGTTTGTTTTTCAAAGCGGCTCTTTCTAACCCTCGAGCAGTGGGCGCTTGTTTTCCAAGTTCTCAACGGGTTAGCAGAGTAATTGCTCAACAAGTCAAACAAGAAGCTGACCAACTGGTCGTTGAGGTCGGTGCCGGAACTGGTGTAGTAACACAAGCCTTAGTAGAAAGTGGTCTGACAAAAGAAAATTTGCTCATCATCGAACGTGACCCCAAACTGGCTAATTATCTACGAAAGCATTTTCCACAATTGCGAGTTATCCAAGGAGATGCCGCCGAGCTTTCTCGATATGTCGAA
>JAUHYS010000115.1 GCA_030426445.1 bacterium | reverse complement strand
CTAAGGTGGTTTGATTAATTTCTAAGTTAAACATTCCAGTTGCATTTATAATAACAATCAGTGTAAATGCAATTAAAACGTCATGAACTAAGGCGATAATTGCTCCTAATCCAAAAATAAAATCAAATCGGAAACCAATATAAACTAAAATAATCACACAGGCCCAAAAAATTGCATAAATTCCCTTGGTTCGTAGTTCCTTTCCCACAGAAGGGCTGACAAAATCTTCGTCAAGGAGTGTGACCTTAGTAGTGCCTAGTTTTTCTTGTAGGGCTTGAGTATATTGATCCTTTAATGCAGACGATTTTCCATCGGATTCACTTTTGATGACAAAACCTTGCTCAGCGCTATCTTCTCCGCTGACAGAATATTTTTGAATAGTAAATTTGGGTAAGTTTTTACCTTTTAAGGCCTCTGCAATGTCTTTTTCTGATGTTTTGTTTTCAAATTGATAGATGAGGCTAAGCCCCCCCTTAAAGTCAATTCCATAATTGAGACCTTTTTTCGTTAAAAGGACAACCGACGCAATCATTAAAGCAATGGATGCTAAAATAACGATCCATCGGTATTTCATAAATGCAATTTCTTTATTTTGTAATTTGCTCATATTTAACCTTAATTATTTTAATTAGAACTCATTGTTTTATAAACTGAGTTTTTTAATACCCCTTTGCATAATTAAATAGTCATAAATTGCCCGGGTGAATATCACTGCAGTGAGCAATGTTGTGACGATTCCCACCATGAGAGTTAAAGCAAATCCCTGAATAGTATCGCGGCCAAATTGATAGAGGACAATGCCAGCTAAAAAAGTTGTGAGGTTAGCATCCACGATGGCACTCATCGCATTTCCATAGCCCGCTTCAATAGCGGCTTTGATGCTTTTTCCGTCTGCAAGTTCTTCTTTAATACGTTCTAGAATGATAATATTGGCGTCGACGGCCATTCCAATGGTGAGGACAATACCCGCAAATCCTGCTAGGGTAAGTGACCTTCCTACTAAAAGTAATATTAAAAAAATCAGCAACACGTTAACTAGTAGGGCAATATCCGCAATGAGGCCCGCTTTACGGTACCAGAACAACATAAAAAGAAAAACCGCCGCTGCTGCAAGCAAGATAGCATTGACACCTTTTTCAATTGAAATTTCTCCCAGGGAGGGGCCAATATAGCGTTTATTGCTTGGAGTCAGAGTAGTGGGAAGAGAACCTTCTTTTAAAACCGCAGTGAGTTCTTTGGCTTCCTGATTGGCTAGATTGTAATCGGATTGGTTGAGCGTAATTTTCGCTTCCCCATTTTCGATGGCATTTTGTATATTAGGCGCGGAACGAACTTCACCATCTAAAAGGATAGCTAACTGTTTACCAACGTTTTCACGCGTGACTTTGGCAAAGTCTCCTTTGCCTTCTTCGTTGAAGGAAATACTCACGTAAGGCTCATTTAATTCAACATTGACACGTGCGTCCGCAAGATTAACCCCCGAGACTTGGACTTTACTCTTAAGTAAATAAATCTGCCCCAAAGTTCTTCTTTTTTTAACAGAGTCATAGGTACTTTGAAAGCCAACTTCGCTATCAGGCGGGATTTTTCCTTTGAGCTGCTCGTTAATTTTTTTAATGTTTGCTTCATTATAGAGATTATCTAATTGAAGCTCTTCCTTGGCTTTGTTGACTAATTCCTCGAGTTCAGTTTGTTTGAGAGATTCACTGTCCACGAGTTTAAATTCGAGTTTACCCGCTTGTTTGATTTTTTCGATGAGTGCATCCGGGTCTTTTTCTCCTGGCATTTCAATTGCAATGCGATTGTTACCCACTTGTTGAATGGTGGGCTCGACAACACCAAAGCGGTCGACGCGTCGGCGCACTGTTTCAGCAGCTTGAGCTAGGGTTTCTTCTTTAATTACGGCCTGATATTCGGGGCGTTGTTGCATGTATAGGGTATTAGCTTTTTGAATAGGTGTGAGAGACTCTCCAAAATCAGCAAGTACTTTAGCTTGATTGCGTGAATTGCGATCGGCATCTGCAAAGGTTAACTGAATTTCGTTAGATTCAGCAATGACCTGAATATCTAAAAGGTTGGGAAGAGCTGAGTCTGTCGATTTTTCTTGGTAGCTGACTCGCATACTTTCGAAAACTTCTTGAATGCTTTTTGTGCTTTCTGCTTTGAGTTGAAAGTGTAAAACGGGACCTGCTTCTGAAAACTCCCATAACTCTCCATAAAGCTCGTTGGCGCGCTTTTGGGCGGCTTCAAGATCCGTTTTATTTTTAAAAGAAAGCGCGATGACTGGGCTTTTTGGCAGGACTGATATTTTATTAAAAGCCATCTTTTTTTCTTCTAAATCGTTTTCTAAGCGCAATGAAACCATTTGAGAGCGTTGTCTTAAAGCGGCGTTTAATTCGACGTCTAATTCAACGTAGACACCCCCTTGCAGGTCTAGACCGAGTTTAATTCTGATGTCAGGGAAAAGTTTGTAGTAGGCAGGTAAGAATTTATCTTTATTGAGTTTTTTTCCTTCAATTGCGGCTTTATCTACCTTAGCTTTGGCTGCATCAATACGCTCTCCAAAGTTTAACACGGAAGGAATCAATAAATATATGGCTATGAGAGCCACAAAAAGAAATGAAAAAATGCGAAATCGCCAATTAGGATTCATAATAGTTTTACTTTCTGTTTATGAGTCTTTTTTTACAGTTTGAATACCACTACGTTCAATTTTTATTTTACAATTATCTGCAATTTCTAAAGTCAGTACATCATCGGTAATTCCAACCACTTTCCCGTGAATCCCCCCAACCGTGACGACTCGCTCATTTTTGGTCACAGCTTTGATCATGGCTTGTCTTTGCTTGGCCTGCTTTTGTTGAGGACGGATAAGGAGTAGATAAAAAATTCCAAAAACGAGAATGATAGGAAAAAAAGTCTTTAATAAATCTGCGGGACCGGCTTGAACTTTCGCTTTTTTAGCTTCTTGGGCCCAAAGGCTTGCCGGGAGAACGAGACTACAAAGTAAAGTATAGAATACACGCGTAAAAATGGAACGAATCGCTTGCACGTTTTAACTCCTTAAATGTTTATATATTGGGAAAAAAAGCTTTTTTTAAATGCGCTAAATTTTCCTTGTTTTATAGCTGAGCGCGCTTGCTCTAACAAATTAAAATAATAATGTAAATTATGAATTGTATTTAAAATCGCTGAGAGGATTTCTTTGCTTAAGCTTAAATGTCTTAAATATGCTCGAGAATAATTTTGGCAGGTGTAGCAGCTGCAAGTTTCGTCAATAGGTTTAGGGTCATCTTTAAATTCTGAACGCTTGATGTAGAGTCTTCCTTGAGGAGTAAAAAGTAAGCCATGACGGGCACAGCGGGTTGGGACGACGCAATCAAACATGTCAGCCCCATATTCGATACAGGTAATGATATCTTGAGGATAGCCTACTCCCATGACATAGCGAGGCAGTTCTGCAGGCAAGAGAGGGGTTACACAAGCCACCATTTCATAGCCCAACTCGATAGGTTCGCCGACGCTGACACCTCCTACAGCAAACCCCTGAAAACTAGAAAGATTTTGTTGTATGCCTTTTTGATGAATTTCTAATAATCTTTGTGCGCAAAGTTCCCTTAAGTTTTGGTACATACCCCCTTGCACGATGCCAAAAAGGTCACAGTCCGATCGGGTCCTGGCTTTGAGACAACGTTCTTCCCAGTCGAGTGTGATATCCAAAGACTTGAGAACTTTTTCAGGTGGTGAGGGGTAGGGGAGGCATTCATCTAAGACCATCATGATGTCACTGCCCAAGGCTTCTTGGACTTCGATGGCGAGTTCTGGACTGAGTAAATGGGAACTCCCATCAAGGTGCGATTGAAAATGGACCCCTTCGGGCTTGACTTTTTGCATTTTTGCCAAAGAAAAAACCTGATAGCCACCACTATCTGTCAGGATAGGTCCCTGCCAATTCATAAAGTGATGCAGACCACCTAGTTTTTTGATGAGTTGATGTCCAGGTCGTAAATATAGGTGATAGGTATTTCCCAAAATAATAGAGGCACCCAGTTGGATAAGCTGTTCGGGTTGCATGGCTTTGACCGTGGCTTGTGTCCCCACGGGCATGAAGACCGGGGTATCAAAGCTACCATGCTTTGTGTTATAAACGCCGGAGCGCGCTTGAGTCTCAGAGTCTTGATGCAAAAGTTGAAAAGTCATGAGGTGGCTTCGGAAGGTTTGACTTTGATGATATCGTTACGCAGAAATAAAAGTACCATCCAGGAAAGGTTGGTGCCAATGACAACTAGGTGTAAAATCCAATGCAGTTTATGTATCATAGCAAGAGACATGAACAAAAAGGAAAAGAAATCACGTTTCATCATGAATTTTAATTTTGAAATTCCGTAGATTATCCACCCCGAAGACTTGAGGTCATCAGCTTTCATGAGGCGACTTTGAATGGCAGTGAGTGATCCTGATTTGGTATAGCGCAGTAAATAATAAAACATGAGTGCCAGAAAAAAAATCAAGCCAAAGACCAATAGACCTGTTTCCAAATAAAGTAATTCATAACCTTGGTTGTATAAGCCTGCAACCACTCCAGTAAAAAAGGCTAAATAAGTAATATTATCACAAATTGTATCAAACCACTCTCCTTTGGCTGAATTGGTCAGTTTAAGTCGGCTGATTTCTCCATCGACTCCATCCAATATTGAGGATAATTGAAATAAAAGTCCGCCAAAAAAGACCTGCCAGAAAGTTCCCGATGCGACTAAAAATCCCGAAAGAATGCCTAATAGTGTTCCCATGCCGGTAATATGATTGGCAGAAAAAGGCATGTGGCAAAGGACTCGGCTAAGACTGAGAGAAATCCGACGGTTGAGATGACGACGAATCCAACCATCTGTGGGTTTGCGAAGGCTTGAGAAAAAGGCTTTGCGGATTGAGGGAATTTCTTGACTGTCGCTGAGTGAAGCCCAGAAGCCTTTGTTGAGTATAACTGGAATTACTTGAATAGAGTTGGTATCGAGTTTTTCTGAATCCAAAATAGAAAGATGCACTGCACTGAGATGCATGTCGTTTTTATTTTTAGAAACAAGTTGAAAGCTTCTTTCGATAAGGCTTTGCAATGGTTTTGTGAGGTTATCTTGATTACGCAAGCCTATGATTAAAGTATTTCTGCTGAGTAAGTTGTTTTTGAGTTGGTTGAGATGAGAAACTGAATAGATTTCTTCGGCGTGCATGATGAAAAATCGTTCTTGTAAATGAGCGCGGACAGCTTTAAGGTTTGCAAAGAGCTCTTGGCTTTTAGTATGTGAAAAAACTTTGAGACTTTGTGTGTCCATGAATTCTGCACAAGCTTGTTGAATGACTTGTAGTTGATCATGGCTGGCCAAAACCATGACTTCATCTATACCTGCTTTATAGGCAGTTAGAATATTTCGTTTTAAAAGGCTAAGCCCCCCAATTTGTTTGAGACAAAGTAGGGACTCGGGTGCCACCAAAATAATGGCTTGTTGAATCATGTTTACTCTTTCTTCTTTTTTTTCCCTCTGGGAGGGTGCTTTATATACAAAAGTCAAAAAAGTCCAGAAAAGCACTTTAATTTATTGGACGCTTTTACTCTTCTTCTTGAAGAGTTTCTGTGTCAGGCAAATCTATGTCAGATAGGGGCTGACCTGCAATTCGATAATCGCCTTCTGCCCATTGCCCTAAATCAATCAATTTACAGCGTTCGCTACAAAAAGGGCGGTATGGATTGTCATTAAAAAAGGTCATTTTTTTGCAATGTGGACAGGGTACTTTTTGAGAAGGCTTCATCCGCACAAGTTATTCGTATTTGCAGAGGAAGTAAAGTGGCAATCTTTCAATATTTTTTAATGTATTTGGGCTTTAATATTTAACCAAATGGATAAAAAAATTAATTTTTTTTAATAAAAAAGATAATTTGTGTAACTTTTTGCTTTCTTTCGACGTATTTAAAATCAAGAGCAGAAAATGGTTCATATCACCACAAAAAAGATATTCGAGTGCCTTTTTTTAGGGCCTCGATTGTTCATTTAAATAGGAGACTGAATTAAACCTCTCTTTCTCAGTAAAACGTTGCAGCTAATGATACTAAGAGTCATTAAATTGGGATAAGGGTGATTAAGTCATGAAAAATATAAACAAAAACAAAAATTGTGAGAAAGTTTCAGGGAAACCTCTTCAAAAACTTTACCAAGCTTTATTAAAGCTTAAAAAAGCACCACCTCAACATGAGTTGGTCAACCAATTCGTGAATGACCTAAAAAAACAAGGTCTAGACTATCATTTTCGTACTGTTAAAAGACAGCTCCAGGGGAATATTGCATCGATTCCTTTGGAGTTAGAGAAGGCTTTTTTATCTTGGCTTAAAAGAAACTCTGTCAGAGGTTCTGCTTCACTACTTAAGGAGTTTCATCAAGAAAAAAAAGCATCGCAGCTATTAGAAATACAAAAGAAAAAAGAAAAAGGAGCAAAAAAAAATCGAAAGAACTTAGTAGAAATTTCAAAACCAAAGCTAACAAAGGTGTCAAAATCTAAAAAGGGAGACCCCAATGAGCTTCTCAGTCAATATATCCCTGCCAGCAAGATTATCAAAACCAGTGAGGAGATTTTCTCTCTCTACCCTCAACTAAGCAAACGTCAGTTGGCACTTTTAATTAAGGAAGCTGCAAAAAAACTCGATTTTAAATTTAGTCTGAATAC
>JAUHYS010000114.1 GCA_030426445.1 bacterium | reverse complement strand
AAATTTTAGACCCTGTTGATTCATTGATAGATTGGATTGAAAGGTATTGGGCTAGCTTAGTTCGAGCTTCTACTCAAAAAGATGCGATTTATACGACAGGTGTGGTTAAAGACATGCAAAAAGCTGCAAAGAAAGCCTTTGATGTCGATTTGAAAAATATTAAAAGGCTCCCCCTTGCTCTTATTTAAAAAAAATCAAACTGCGACAAAGTGCCACAGCTGCGTCATTTTGCCTAGTTGTGCAATTTTTTTAATTCGTCTATAGGCCGTTGAATATCTTTTAAAAAACCAAAAGGAGTTTGTTATGACCCGGGTCCATTCAAAAAAAAGCTATGTAATTTTATATTTTCTTTTGTTCAGCATGCTGTTGTTTTCTATCTATGTTCCAAAACTTTTTGCTTCGGAATATCACACACACCAAGGTGAAGCTCGTCCAGATGACCACGCCCCTATCGGAGTGATGGGAGACCATACCCATGCACGCGGTGAGTTTATGCTTTCGTATCGTTATATGCATATGGTGATGAGCGGTATGCGACAAGGGACTTCAGGAGTGAGTAGTGCGGCTGTGTTAGAGAACTTTATGGTGACTCCAACACAGATGACTATGGATATGCATATGGTGGGAATGATGTATGCGCCTCATGATCGTTTAACCATGGCTTTAATGGTTCCTTTTTTAGACATGTCGATGGACCATGTTACAAAAATGGGTATGAACTTTAGCACTCAATCAAGTGGTATCGGTGATATTCAATTCAATAATCTCATTACGGTTTGGGAAAATGAAAACCATCATTTTCATATCCATGCGGGTATGAGCTTTCCTACGGGTTCAATCGAAGAACGTGATGATACACCTGCCGGACCCGACATGATTTTGCCTTATCCCATGCAATTGGGTTCTGGTACCTTTGATGTTTTACCAGGGCTCACCTATACAGGAAAATTAGAAAAATGGTCCTGGGGTTTTCAGGGTACGGGAGTGATTCGTCTAGGAACCAATGACCGTCAATACACTTTGGGAGATCGGCTCAATGTCACCATGTGGGGTGCACGAAAATGGAACGATTGGTTGAGTCAATCTTTACGCATCGAAGGAAAAATTTGGGGCGACATTGAGGGCGCGGATCCCATGCTGATGCCCATGATGGTTCCCACAGCTAATACCAAGAACCATGGTGGGAAAAGGCTCGATGTCTTGATGGGGCTTAACTTTTCGGTGCCTCGAGGTTTCTTTAAAGGACATCGCATTGCTGTAGAAGGCGGCCTACCAGTTTATCAAGACCTTAATGGTGTGCAACTAGAAACTGATTGGATGATAAGCGCAGGCTGGCAGTATACCTTTTAGTATCTGAATATTTTCTTTAAACTGTTTGCTACACTTTGTTCATGCAGATACAAATGTAGGTTTCTTTTTCGAGTGATAAGAACCGCTCTAAGGCATGGAGAAAGTTTCAATGCATGATGAATACTTTATCATGTAATCGAACTTTATCTCCAACTGGAACACCGACATGTGCTCCTATGCCTACTTCTTTTACATCTACATGGTTAACCTGCATTGAGGTGACTTCAGTTTCTATATTAGTCGTGTGTCCCTTAATATGGATTTTATCTCCCAGTTTAAGATGCCCATGTTTGACATGAATGCCCGCAATCTTGGGTTGTCCATAATAGTGGTCAATCACACCGATTTCTTCTTCGTGATATTGCATAAATACCTCCACTTATCATTTTAACTTAAAAAGAGAAGGGCTGACAAGGCAGAGACCTTTTGTAGGAAAGATTGCAAAATGAGCTTATTTGTCGATGACAGAGGATTTTCCAATCCCTCTGGGGTCGCTAAAGGCTCGGTGAGTTTGGTTTTGAATATCAAATTCCACTGCCTGCACATTACTCCATTTGCTTTGTAATTGACTTGTGTAGTTTAGTTTTTGAGAAGACTGAAAAATATTTTCGTTTTCTATAAAGATTTTTTTGGGCAAACCCTGAAAATGAAAACGTGGTGCAGCGATTGCACTTGAGATTTCTTCGTTTAAATAAAAGTGACGAAAGAGTACTTGAGCAACGCTGCTAATAATTCGGGGTCCTCCAGGAGAACCGATTGCGAGAGTGGCTTGTTTTTTTTGTGTGACGATCACCGGTGTCATACTAGAAAGCGGACGTTTACCAGGTTCAATTTTATTGGCTGTTGACTGCACTAAACCAAAGGCATTGGCCTGGCCGACTTGGGTGGCAAAGTCATCCATTTGATTGTTCATTAAAATGCCGGTTTTGCCTGCGGTGACACAGGAGCCAAAGCTGAGGTTTTGAGTGAGTGTCATGCTGACGGCATTGCCTTGTTGGTCGATGATAGAGAGGTGGGTGGTTTGGCCATCGGTTTTTACTAAAGCTTGAGTATTCTCTTTTTTGAGGGTTTTCAATGGAGGAGAGCCCTTCTTCTGATGCTGGAAGCTGTTTGAGCAGACCTCATTATGACCGTATTTCTCTGAAGGGAAGCCTTGGACCTGAAGGAAAATACGGTCAAAAGGATATCTGTGAGTTTCGGAAGCATCAGAAGAAGGGCTCTCCTCTATTGAAAATCTTTCTTCTTGTTTTTTTAAGATACTGTGAGCTTCCCTGCGTGCAAAGCCTTTACTGGTCCATCGATTTACAGGAAGCTTAGGGTTAAAATCGCTGTCACCCATTTCTTGGTTACGGGTTTTAAAAACTCCATCAAAAACAGCTACCATCAGGCTTGGCCATTGATTTTGGAAACTTGGAAATTGCTCAGGAGATTTTTTATGGAGAGCAGCCCATTTTTTTTCGATGGCTTCCATGGTGTTGAGTGTACGGACGACGGAGATGCCTCCCGAGCTAGGAAGCGGCATTGTCCACACCTGGCCCCAGGAAAATTTTTCGCTCAGCACAGGCCGTTCGATGACTTGATAGTTTTTGAGGTCCTCTAAAGTTAAAATTGCCCCCTTACTTTGGATGGAACGTGTCATCTCCTGCGCGATTTCTCCTTGGTAAAAAGGGGCTATGCCCTGATTGCGAATTTTTTTTAGGCTTCGTGCAAGGTTTTTTTGTATGAGTTTGGGAGGGGCTTGAGTCTCATTTTGAGAGGAAAGTGTTTGAGTTGAGCTCGTCAGTTGAACTTGAGAGTCGCGTGGACTGAAAAAAGGACGGTAGATTTTCCAGGTGTGGCTGTCACGAGAAAGGCAAGCTTCTTTTTTTAAAATGCGTTCTTTAAAGTAGGTGCTGGGTTCAAAGCCTTGTTCAGCATATTGGATGGCGTCTTCAAACAAATCTTGCCAAGCTAGCTTGCCCCATTTTTCGTGTAAATGAGCCAATCCGGCCAGCTCGCCGGGAACCGCAATGGCTAGTGGCCCTTTTCTGGAGGCGCTTGGTTTTTGCAAAAACATTTTTCCGTTAGCTTTTTGTGGTGCCATCTCTCGAAAATCGATCGCAAAGGCTTTTTTCTGTTTGCTATCCCAGATCACCGTCAGTCCACCAGCCCCTAAGCCCGAGTTATAAGGTTCCACCACAGATAAGGTCAGTGCGGCCGCAATGGCCGCGTCAATGGCGTTACCGCCTTTTTGAAGCACTTTTTCAGCGCTGCGAGTCGCTAAGGGATGCTGAGTTGCAATGGCGCCGAGTGTTTGTGTTTCTTGAGCATTGAGCTGGAAGGAGTAAAATAAAATAAGTAGAAAGAGTGTTAGAAAGTGAAATTTTTTGGGGGAAAGAAAACTATTTTGCATCTTTGTTATTCCTATCGATATGCATCGCGTCGATCGTGAATGGACAGAATAGAAACGATATTCTGTTTTTGGTCAACAATATAAAAAACTCGCAGACTTACGATGCGGTAGCGCCAAGTGCTGGGTTCGTAACCTTTTAACTTTTTAATATTGGGGCCTATAAAAGGGTCTTTGCGGAGTTGCGGATATATGTATTCACTTAGTTTGCGTAGAACGAGCTTTGTTCGAATTGCAGAGAGTTTTTTAATGCATTTTTGAAATTCGTTTGTTTCAAAAATCTTAAATTTAGACGAAGCGTCCACGGCCTGCTTTGGCATCTTTAACTCCGCGCTTGAGACTGCGATTTAGGTCAGTGTTATTTTTTATTTCTTCCATTTCATATTCGTCGACGAGCTGTTCGGTTTCGAGACAACGCAGGGCTAATGTTTCTATTAAATTGGAAAGGTGACGATTTTCGCGCTGAGCGAGGCTTTTGAAGCGTTTATATACATGTTCTTGAAGTCTTAATGTGATTGTTTTTGACATGGTATGCTCCGTTACAATTTAGATAGTTATCTCATAAAAGAATGCAATAGAATACAATAGAAGTCAATATATTCTACATAACTAAGTCATATAATAAGTCATTGATTTATTCTTTAATATAACTTATACTTGACAATAAGTGGGTGTAGATTTAGTTTCTGAATTATGAAAGCTCGTATTGTAGAAACTAAATCTGCGCAAAAAGACTTGGATAAAGCTCCTAAGGAAATTTTAGTTTCTTATGAAATTTGGGTAAAACTAATCGAAGAACATGGTTTTTAAGAGGTATATCATGAAGAGTATAAGAAAATCTCGAATTAAAATAAATCCTGGAATGGTAGTTAAAGAGCTGCGCTTAAAAAAAGGTTGGTCTCAAGCATTATTATCCGAGATTACTGGAATTGCAGTGACTAATCTTTCTAACCTTGAACGAGGGCGTTCTCGTTTGGGAGAGGATCGAGCGATTTTGTTAGCAGAGGCTCTTGAAGTTAAGCCAGAGTTTATTTTATTTCCCAATGGTTTCGAAAGAGAAGACCTTAGGGTTCGTATTAATAAAATCCGTAAAAAGTTAAAGCAGATAAAACAAGCTGCCTAGTTCTTACTTAAAGATTAAAACAAGTGAGGATTACAAATTCGCTTTTAAAATTTTTGCGATACTATCACGGCGGTTAGCTGGCTGATTGAGGAAAATTACAAAGCGCACCCAGCCTCGAGTGGGGGATTGAAAATAACCGACCAAGCAAGAAACGCCTCTTAAAGTTCCTGTCTTGACCCACATGCCATGTTTCTTAGGTAATAATTGATAATAGGGAAAAAATTGCACGAGGACTTTGTCCATTTCTAAAGCGTTAAAAACATTTTTTCGAGAAATTCCTGAACCCTCTTCGACATTAAATTGTTTTAATTGAACTTGAGTACGCAGAAAATCTTGAAACACAGCCTTGCCTTTAGCCACAGTCGCAGGAGCTCCGTATTTGACGGCTCCCATGGCTAAAAAGACTTGGTTGTTGATAAGGTTTTGTGAATATTTAAGAGCGGGCTTGAGCACCTCGCTTAAGTTTTTGCTGGAAGCGTGTGTATAAAATAATTGAGCCTTAGAATGAAGCATGCTTTCTTTAATCTGTCCTTGGACAGGGATGGAGAGCTGTTGCAGAAACTCTTTGAGTAAATAGCCCACGTAAAGCGGGGCTTCTTTGCGGTGGACGGCGACGTTGATTCGGCTTTTTCCATAGGGAGCACGCTGGGCAAGTTTTTGGGTGATTTCTGTGATGGGTGTTTGGGGTTCGGCGCTGGCAATCGTACCGTTGCGGTGCTTAATAATATTAATCGTATTAAAATTAGCTAAAAGGGCGCCATTATAAGCGTCGTAGGGGTTGAGCGAGCCAGAAAGTCCCGAAATTTGTAGTTTGGGGTCAAAATAACTCGTATCCAAAAAAATAT
This sequence comes from bacterium, assembly GCA_030426445.1. GTDB lineage: Bacteria > UBA10199 > UBA10199 > DSSB01 > DSSB01 > JACKPJ01. The sequence continues at coordinate 1,010 of JAUHYS010000114.1, read as the reverse complement.
TTTGAACGGTTTTAAGGCCTTTTTGCTGAAGTCTTTGTGCAATCATTTGTAGTTCTTCCGAGATCAAAAAAGGATCGCCATAACCTTTGATATAGAGATTATTTTGTGCGTCGATATAAAACTCTGTTTTAAAGCGAAAATCTTTTCCTAAAATTTTTAAAGCTGCCAAAGAAGTCGCGACTTTGAGTGTCGAAGCGGGTACAAAAGATTTCTCCGCGTTGAGGGAGTAAAGGACATTGCCGTTTTGATCCACAGCAAGTACGGAGCCATTTTGCACTAAAGACCGGATTTGATTTTGCCATGCGGCCGAAGTATTTTTGCTGTAAAAAAAAGTTAAAAGAATTAACTGTATGAAAATTATAATGTTTTTTTTGTTCATGAATGAACTCCCATTCATTTTTTTAAGAAAAGCTCTTGCGCTTTCGTTTAAATAAGACTAGAGTTTTTTAAGATCCGGGATCTATCAGCTAGCTCCCTAAACTATTATCTACGTTTTGTCCAACACGGAGGACCTATGTCATATAAAGTTAATTTACGCGATGTCGAATTCAACCTTTTTGATTATTTAAAGGTGCAGGATCTAGGTAGCACAGAAAAATACCAAGGTTTTGGTCGAGATGATTTCTCTGCTATTCTCAACGAGGCCCTTAAGTTTGCTCAAAATGAAATTGCACCCCTGAATAAAATCTCGGATGAAGTCGGGTGTCAAATGGTCGATGGCCAAGTGGTCACCCCTAAAGGCTATAAAGAGGCCTATGAAAAATTTTGCGCCAATGGTTTTTTAGCGATGAATAATGCGCCGACCTATGGCGGTTCTAATTTACCCGAAGCGATTACCACAGCGACGCATGAGTTTTTTATTGGAGCATGCATGTCTTTTGCGATGTACCCTGGTTTGACTCATGGTTCGGGACATTTAATCGAAACCTTTGCCGAAGAAGATTTAATTAAGAAATACGTGCCTAATATGTACGGTGGTAAATGGGCGGGCACCATGTGCCTTACCGAAC
>JAUHYS010000113.1 GCA_030426445.1 bacterium | reverse complement strand
CATCCCCTTTTCAAAAGGTAATTTTAATCCTCCGACTTTGAAAAAATCTTTGAGCGGTAAAGTGCCGCCGAGCTGACAAAGCTTGAGGTAACTTTCCATGGCTTGGGCATGGTCTTTTTCGCTTAAGGCCCAAAGTTGCCAAGCCCCAATTTGGGCAATGGCGTAATCAATGTAATAAAAAGGAGCACGAAAAATATGGAGTTGACGGACCCAGCGTTGCCGTTGCCAATCCGGTTGCGAAGAAAAATCGACACCTGGCATGTATTTTTTTTCAAGCTGTTCCCAAAGCAGTGCGCGCCCCTCCGCGCCTTGCGCTTTCCCTGCATAAATGGCATGCTGAAATTCATCGACCAACGCAATATAAGGCATAATAATGAGACTATCTGCGAAATGACGCTTGCGAAATTTTTCTGCGTCTTCCTCGCTAAAAAACTCGTTATAATAAGGAAAAGCCAAAAACTCCATACTCATGGAATGCACTTCGCAGGCCTCCAAACCCGGCCAGCGTAATTCGAGCAAATCAATACCACGGCTTTCCCAAGCCTGGAAGGCGTGACCGCACTCGTGCAACATCGTGGTCACATCCGTGGCTTCTCCCACACTATTGAGAAAAACAAAGGGAACACGATAGTCTGAAAAATCAGTACAAAAAGCACCAGGTGCTTTGCCCTGGCGAGCTTCTAATTCGATTAAATTAGCCTCCATCATGTGACGAAAGTGTTCGGCCAATTTGGGTGAAATTTTTTGATACACTTTATAAGCCGTCTGTGGTTGCTCTTTGATGGGAATCTTGAGGTCCCCTAATTTCCAGTCAGGAAAATAATCTCCGTCTTCGACTTTGACTTGGGGTGTATCTAAACTCTTCGCTTGCCAATCCCGAATCTTTTTTACAACTGGAACCAATACCTCCGCGATCTGATCACGCAAGGCTGCGACTTCCTCTGGGCCATAATCCAAACGACTCATTTTTTGATAACCAAGTGAAATAAAATTTTCATGTCCCAAGTTTTTTCCCATTTGTTGGCGTAATTCCAAAGCGCGGTCATAGATATTTTCAAATTGGTCACGGCGCCCTAAATACCAGCTACTATAACTTAAAAAACTTTTTTGACGCAGTTTTGGATCTGGAGAACTGGAAAATTTTTTATAGTGAGAAATCGGATAGGTCTTACCATCCATCTCTAGGCAAGCCTGTCCAACTAATTTGGTATAATCCGACATAACCTGATTAAGTTGAGTTTCAAGAGAGATATTATCTGGATGAAAGGCATCTTGTTGGTTTTTAAGCAGAGCAAAATAAGGGTAACCCAGTTTTTCTTTGAGCTCATTTAAAAAGGGTGAGGCCAAAAGAAATTCACGGATCTTAGCATTATGCTCTTCACAAATAGGTTCGACTTCTTCTTTGAGACGCCTTTCTTCTGCTTCAATCTCCTTACTTTCGGTTTTGCATTGAAAGGCCAACTCGATCAAAGAAAAATGAGTGTGAATATGAGCATTTACCTCATTCCAATGATAAAGCGCCTCCTGTAAACTCTGTGGATCCTTTGCAGACTCCATTTTAGAAAAAGCATCTTTTAGCCATGTTTTGACTTTGTCTGCTTCGAGTTTTTCTTGAAAATCTTGAAAAAAGCGATTGGAGGAACGCTTAAGTTCCTGGGTATAAATTTGTGTTAGATTTTTTACCATATTTTTGTTACTCTTCATTTTTAACGGAAAGGATTTCGACTTCAAACTCCAAAATTTTTCCTGCTAACGGATGATTGAAATCTAAAGTCACTTCATCGTCTTGTATTTTTACTATGGTCGCCTGAAAGGGCTGCTGGCCTACACTGCCTGATAGAATTTCTCCTTCTTTTAGCATCGATTCATCTTGAAACTCTTCACGAGGCAATTTGCGAATCATTTCTTCATCACGAAGACCATAGCCATACTCGGGTTCGACTAAAAAATTTTTCTTTTCACCTGGCTCCATGCCCTCCAAATTTTTTTCAAAACCTGGAATCATTTGACGCGCACCATGTGTATAAATTAAAGGTTCGCTTTCCTGTGAAGAATCAATCTGTTTACCCTCTACATGAAGGATATAATGAAGAGCCACTTTTGCTCCATGCTGAACCATCATAAGTCTTCCCCTCTATATATAGTTTTTAAACATGAAAAGCAGATATCCAAATAAAATACTAGAATTATTTTAAGCCCACATATTTTTTAAAAAAAATCACTCTTAAGCAATCAACCCACATTCAAGTCTAGCTATTCCCTTTTAACTTTCTAACAAGTAAAACTGAAATCAGGAGGTTATTAAGTTAAATCATTATAAATAACTATAACTTGATAGCTGCATAGTTGATGTTAATATGAAACAGTGGATGTCGATATAAAAAAATTTACTTCTGCAAAAATTTTATTAAAGTTAAAGAAAAAACATGAAAAAAAATCACAAAATCTTAGTAACTGGTGCAACTGGCTATGTAGGCGGTCGATTGGTGCCTCGCCTTTTAGAAAAAGGTTACTCACTGCGAGTCACCAGCCGATCATTGGAAAAGTTAAAAAGTCGAACCTGGGCAAATCACCATGCAGTGGAGCTAGTTGAAGTCAATTTATTAAAACTAAAAGAACTACAAGCCGCGTGCGAAGGCTGTGATGCTGCCTATTTTTTGGTTCATTCGATGGAAAGTGGTCAAAAGGATTTCTCTAAAACCGAAGCCAAAATTGCTTCCAATATGCAAGAAGCCGCTTCTATCACTCAACTTAAACAGATTATTTATCTGGGAGGGTTGGGAAAAAAAAACAATGGTCTGAGTAAACATTTGCAATCACGTCTTCAGGTAGGTGAAATCCTTAAATCGGGAAAAGTCCCCACTACTTTTTTAAGAGCAGGCATCATTATAGGATCAGGCAGTGCTTCTTTTGAAATGCTCCGATATTTGGTAGAACGTCTTCCTGTCATGATCACTCCAAAATGGGTCAGCACGCTCAATCAACCGATTGCGATTCGCAATGTCATCAAATATTTAATCGGCTGCCTGTTAAACCCAAAAACTTTTGGAAAAGAGTTTGATATTGGAGGGCCCGAAATTCTCAGTTATCGTCAGCTTATGAAAACCTATGCTGAGGAAGCTCAATTAAGACGCCGTTGGATTATTCCGGTGCCTGTCTTAACCCCAAGACTTAGCAGTTATTGGATACACTTTGTCACACCTGTCCCTAGTTATATTGCTAAACCCTTGGCTGAAGGCCTAATCAATCCTGTTGTATGTGAAAATGACGACATCAAAAAAATCGTCACGCAAAAACTACTTTCTCCTCGCGAAGCCATCCGTCGTGCAATTGATCTTTTAGGCACCGAAAAAATGACCAGTCATTGGTCAGATGCCGGTGAAATACCTAAAATGGAGTGGTCCCAAGAAGGCGACCCTCAATGGGCTGGAGGGACTCTCTTAGTAGATGAGCGCCATCGCTTGATCGCAGCGACTCATAAAGAGGTCTGGGATTGTGTGCAAAAAATAGGAGGTCAACAGGGCTGGTATCATGGAAATTTTTTATGGAAGCTTCGCGGGTGGATGGACCGCCTGATCGGTGGCGTTGGACTTCAGCGCGGTCGACGTCACCCCAGTCACTTACAAGTTGGGGACGCGCTTGATTTTTGGCGAGTCATCCACGTCGTAGACAAAAAAAGGCTGTTACTTTTTGCTGAAATGAAGCTTCCAGGGAAGGCCTGGCTCGAGTTCACGCTCTCTCCACATAAAAATGGAAGTTGTGATCTAACACAAACCGCTCGTTTCCGCCCCTATGGACTCTGGGGATTACTCTATTGGTATCTCGTTTTTCCTTTTCACGGTATTGTGTTTAATGGCATGCTTAAAAAAATTGCTCAATTTGCAGAAACTCATTCAATAAAAAAAGAAGATTAAATGAAAATACATACCCTTCAAAAAGAACAAATCATCTCCCAACCACTTTCTACGGTGTTTAGTTTTTTTGATCAGCCAGAAAACCTTTCTTTGCTAACGCCTAAAAGTATGCGCTTTATCATTTTGACTCCTTCACCTATTCAAATGAAAACTGGAGCAGAAATTGATTATCGGATTTGGTTAATGGGTATCCCACTAAAATGGAAAACTTTGATCACATTGTATGAACCCCCTTTTCGTTTTGTTGATGAACAAGTGAAAGGGCCCTATCAGTACTGGCATCACCTCCATACTTTTAAAGATTTAGGAGGAAGAACTTTAATGCAAGACGAAGTCCGTTATGCCCTACCTTATGGCCCTTTGGGTGAAATGGCTCACTGTCTCTGGGTAAAGCGGCAACTCAATACTATTTTTGATTTCCGCTATAAAAAAATTGAAGAGCTATTTCGAAAAAAGAAAAAATAAATTATGCCAGAACTTCCCGAAATCGAAACCCTGCGCCGCAGTTTACTCCCTCTACTAGGAAAAAAAATCACTCAAATTTCCTTTTCTAGTTTAGCTCCTATTGAAACCTGTACTTCTAAACAAATCAAAAAAACTATGGTAGGCGCTTTTATTACAAAACTGATTCAAAGAGGAAAATATTTACTTATGCAAAATGAAAGAGGTCAATCCTTAGTTATTCATTTAGGTATGAGTGGCAAACTACTTTGCTTTCCAAAAAAGAACCCTGTACAAAAACATACTCACATGAAAATTAAACTCGATCACTCCTCTGATTTGGAACTGCAATACATTGATGCACGACGCTTTGGAACACTTTCGCTAAGCAACACTATAGAAGGTAAAGACAATGCTTTTTTAAAAAAACTGGGACCCGATTATACGGATGAAAAACTAAAAGCTAAAGAATTTATTTTGCGTAGCCGCCGCCACCCAAAACTCAGTCTTAAAGCCCTCACACTCAACCAAAGTGTGGCAGCTGGTCTGGGAAATATTTATGCTTGCGAAAGTTTATATCACGCTAAATTAAGTCCTTTTCGTTTAGTGAATGAAACGAAAGATCAAGAGCTCAGTGAGCTGCTCAAAGCAGCTAAAAGATGTTTGAGTTTGGGAATTCAACATGGTGGAGCCAGTATTCGCGATTATCTCAACGGTCATGGCCACAGGGGCGTAATGCAAGATTTTTTACAGGTCTACGACCGTGAAGGCTTACCTAGCCTCGAAAGAAAAGGAATCGTCAAACGCCAAGTCCAAAATGGTCGCTCTACTTTTTATTGTCCAGATATACAAAAGTAAGTCCAATAACAGCATCCTGAATATATTCATAAATTATTCTTACCCTATTAAAAGAGCCTATTTTTCTAATAAAACTGTCTTTTAAGAATTAATATTGACTTCAAGAAGAAGTCTTGATTAAGATGACGGACCAAATTTAGGGGACGTAGCTCAGTTGGGAGAGCGCTTGAATGGCATTCAAGAGGTCGGCAGTTCGATCCCGCTCGTCTCCATTTTTTCTTCTTTTTATATTTCAGCAACTTACACACATTAACTTAATTTAAGGAACTGCCTCGTACGAAGGCTATTCCGTTTTCTTCATTTTTATTGACCTGTTTTATTGACCTGTCTGGCCAAAAAGAGGCTCGAATAACATTTCCAGTCTTCTCTATAATCCTCATTCGATTTCTAACATGCTCATGAGAGAAGTGAGCATAATACTTTTCTGTTACTCGAACTGAGTGGTGGCCCAAAATTTTCGACAGGTCCCAGATATTTCCTCCACTCATCAAATAATGTGCAGAGAAAGTATGTCTTAAGCCATGTGGGTTAATTTTCTTTACATTAGCTCTCGCGCAGGCTTTCGGTAAAATAAATTTCAGAAAATAATCAGAGCTTATTTTTGAGCCATCTTTTTTCCTGAATATGGGTCCACTACTCGAAGTAGGAAGCACACTTAAAACTTCGTCAATCAAGTAAATAACACGAGATCTTTTTCCTTTCGTGCGCTTCACCACTTTATTCTGAGACTTGTCGAATTGTCGATTTACAATGAGCATTCCAGTTCTTCGATCTACTTGCTCTTCATGAATACCCAAGGCTTCTCCAATTCGAAGTCCCGTGCGGAGAATAGTCAAAATAAGGGGGTAACACTCATCATTCTTATTTGCTTCAAGAAGTTGCTGGGTATCTTCTTGAGTTAAGAAATCAATCTCATCTTTCGGTTCATGTGCTGGTTCAATGGCATCAAAAGGATTCGATTTGAAAGCTCCTCCAAATAGCTGTCCTTTAACAGCTACTGAATAGATGACTTTAATCAAAGCCCTAATCCGATTCCGAGTCGCAGCAGAAACCTTGTTCTTTCTTAAAAAATTAAAGAGAGCTTGATGTTCTTCCAAATTAACTTTCGTCATATCAGCAGTTCCATAAAACTTAACAATATGATTCTTAAAATTAAAACGATGAGTCCTGAGAGTACTATACGACCGGCCTTTTTCTTCAGCAAACTCACAGTAAGCTTCAAACATCTGCTGAATCGTCACAGGAACAGAAATATGATTAATATTCTGGTCCCTACGAAAACGAATGAAGTTCACCCATTTCTCCGCATCTTTTCTCGTTTCGAATATCTTGGAGGGTCTTTGCCCTCTCACTCGCACTCTCGCTAGATATTTGGTTCCATTTTTTGTTTTGATGACGCTTATCATTTTTATTTTTCCTTCTGATAGGCGCTAACTGATCACTCAATATCGCTTGGCGTAGTTCGGGAATATAAAACAGGAAACCACTTTTTCCGTAACAGTGGTAAGGCAGATACCCTTCAGCCATCTGTT
>JAUHYS010000112.1 GCA_030426445.1 bacterium | reverse complement strand
GAAAAAGGCTTTTCTGTCATTGATGCCGTCATTCAATCTGATCCGGTTGTAAAACTTACTTTAGTCTTACTGCTTTTATTTTCTATCTGTGCCTGGACCGTGATTTTACTTAAGTTTATTCAATTAAAAAGGGCCAAAAACAGTACACGGCGTTTCTATGAAATTTTTCAAAACAGTCAAACTCTAGAAGAACTCCTAACACAAAAAGTTCCGCAAGAAGGCAACCCACTTTACTCCGTCTTTTCGGTGGGTTTGGGAGATATTTTAAGAGAAAAACAAATCAAGGCCAAAAACCCTGCCCATCAAAGTCGTCTCAGTTTAGAAGGTGTCCGACAAAAAATTCAGATGTCCGTCACTCAAGAGGCACGCAAACTAGAACAACTTGCCCCTTTTTTAGCCACAACTGCTTCCACCGCTCCTTTCATCGGACTGTTTGGAACGGTTTGGGGAATTTTAGCTTCTTTTACTTTGATTGCTCAGGGAGGCGGAGGTTTTGAAGTCGTGGGTCCCAAAATTTCCGAGGCCCTAGTCGCCACAGCCGTGGGCCTTGCGACAGCCATTCCTGCAGTCATGGCCTATAACTATTTTGTCACCCGCATTAAACACCGAAGCGCGGAGCTTAGTAATTTTGCCGAAGACCTCACACAGCGTATTCAACAAGAATATTTTTAGGAGTTCCTATGGCTTTTAAAGTTAATACCAACGAAGGGCAAAGTGCTCTTTCCGAAATTAATATCATTCCACTCGTGGACATTATGCTAATCATGTTGGTCATTTTCATGGTGGCCGCTCCCAGTTTATTAGCACAAAACGAGCGTAACCTGGATGTGGACGTGCCTCAAGTAGCTACCGAAGTCACAGAAACTGACCCACAGGATCGGGTTTTAACCATTGATAAGCTCGGCAATCTCACTTTACAAGGCAAAGGCATCGAAGGCGCCGAAACCCATACTTTAGAAAGCCTCAGTACTAGGCTGCAAAGCACTTATGCAGGTGAGTCTCCCGAAAACCGAGTGCTCTTTGTACGCGCAGATAAAAGTGTACCACATGGAGTCGTGCTTAAAATTATTGGGCTTTCTCGACAAACGGGTATTGCAAAAATAGGCATGATCACCCAGCCCGAAAAAGATACAGAAAACAATCGTTAGGGAATGGAATCAAATAACTCCTCATTTAAGATTTTTATTTGCTTGATGCTAGCCGTCACGTTTCATTTGGCTGCACTCATTCTGGTGGCCTTGTATGCTGTCACAACAGCACCTACCAAAAAAGGCAAGGTCATTATGATTGCAACAGAGCTCCCTATGGGCAATCCCAATGCCCCAACACACCTTAGCCCTGGAGCCCAAGGCAAGCCTGGTAAACCCCCAACTCCTAAGACTCAAAAAAAAGAAAAAGCTGAGGCACCAAAATCAACGGTTCCAGAAAAACCCACTGAGCCTAAAAAAAATCCTGAGACAAAAGCCCAAGCTAAAAACGAAAAAAAACAAGTCAAAAGTTCTTCTGATTTAAAAGACCCCAATGCAAAAAATGTGAAAAAGCAGCAAGAAAAGCCTAAAAACGAAAAACACACAAGCAATCCGGGAGAATCCAATCAAGTAAGTCAAGAGGAAGAAGCTCGCAGAAAAGCTCTGCAAGAAATCAATCAAGGGATTGCCAATCGAAATACGACTACATCAGAAGGAGCAAGTTCTTCTCAAAATACAGGAGCTGGAGGTGCAGGAGGAGGCGGAGGCCCTGGAAGTGAAGTAGGCGCTCGAGACAGCTCCTATGTGACTTACGTCGCTATGGTAAGAAATCTCATTAAAAGAAATTGGGTGCGTTTAGGGTCTGAAAGCGGGCAAGTTTTAAGAGCGCAAATCAATATCAAAGTCGATGCCAGTGGAAATGTCACGACCAAAGCCATTACAAAAAGCAGTGGCAATACCAGTTTTGACCATTCGATTAAACGTGCTATTGAGAGTTCCTCTCCGCTTCCCCCACCGCCACCAGCGGCCAGACAAGACGCGATTACGGATGGTATTATTATTGAGTTTGCAGGGGGATCAAAAGCGGGCTAGAAACCGTAAAGGGTTTCCTGTACAGTTTTGGAAATTAAAAAATAAGGACAAAACATATGAAACAAAAAATGACTCTTTTATTTTTTCTTTTTTTTAGCATTCTTTTACCAAGTCTAAGTCAAGCAGCTGCCATTTACATCAAGATCGAAGATTTTTCTCCAGAAAGAAAATTCCCCATTGCCATTGCAGATTTGCTTAACCGAAAAGCAGGGGTCGCGGATGAAGAAGGTATTGAAATCGCCAACCTCATCAGGCGCAATTTAAAAATTGCGGGCTACTTTGAGATTATTCCTCAGTCACAATACCTGGATCGCAGTGCTGCGCTTTTACCCGAACAAGTGGACTTTAAAAAATGGACGGCAACGGGTGCCAGGGTTTTTATCAAAGGGGCTTACCATAAACGCGGAAAAAGCCGTACCTTAGAGCTGAGACTTTATGACCCCGAATTAAAAGACATGTTGGTGGGCAAGGAATACAAAATCAAAAAAAATCAAATCCACACTGCTATTAACCGTTTTTCGGATGAAGTCATGCTAGCCCTAACCGGAGAACGGGGAATTTTTAGTACCAAAATTCTTGCAGCCTGCGGCTTACCCAATCATGAGCAAATCATCGCAATGAATGTTGATGGTTCCGAAAAAGAAAATATCACCAATAATAAAATCATGAACCTCTCACCCACCTGGTCACCAGACAATACGCAAATTGTTTTCACCTCCTATTTAAAATATTTTCCAGAAATCTACCTCACAGAAAAAAAAGACGCTAAAGACTGGTCGAAGCCTCAACGTTTAACTTTTAATAGTGCGCTTAACATTACGCCTACTTTTGCTCCTGATGGGAAAAGCATTGCCTTTGCTTCTAGTATGGAAGGAGACCCTGATCTTTTCTTGATTGATACAACTGGTCAAAAACTGGGGACCTTAACCAAAAATTTTGGCATTGATATTTCACCCACTTGGTCACCCGATGGCAACTATGTCGCTTTTTCTTCGGAACGCGCAGGCAACCTTCATATTTTTGTCACAGACCGTAATGGATCCTCACCCACACGTCTGACCTTTGTGGGATATCAAAATGACACACCCGAATGGTCCCCTCGAGGCGACAAAATTGCCTTTATCCGTCGTGCTGGCGGCAGCTTTAATATTTTTAGCATGAACGCTGACGGCAGTGACGTCCGCCAGTTAACCAAAAGTGGGAATAACGAAAATCCCGTTTTTTCACCAGACGGCCGTTATATCCTTTTTAGCCGATCCAATGGAGGTAAAAGCGACCTTTATATTATGATGTGGGATGGTTCGAATCAAACTCGCATTACTCAAGGTGAAAGTTGTAAAACCCCAGATTGGTCGAATTGGATTAATTAATAAGTTATTTTATGGCTCAACCCTTATGCGTCATTGACATTGGCTCTAATACAGTTCTTATGACTTGCGGATATCTAGACGCTCAAGGCAAACTAAAAGTTATTTTAGAAATGCAAGACGTCGCCCGCCTTTCAGAAGGTCTTCAGGAGGGCGGAAAGCTGCAGCCTGAAGCCAAAACGCGCGTTTTGAATATTCTTCAAGACTTTAAAAAAACCGCAAAACAACAAGGGATAGAGCAAATCTTAGCCGCGGGTACAGCGGCCTTTCGCCGTGCCAGTGACGGAAAAACCTTTGCCAAGCAAATCGAAACCGACTTGGGTATTCCCACCCAGATTTTAAGTGGAGAGCAAGAAGCCCATTATTCTTTTTTAAGTGTACAAAAAAGTTTTGCAAGACTTGGCTCCTCACTCGGCATGATTGACATTGGAGGAGGTTCGACTGAACTGGTCTTTGGAGAGACGCAACACGCCATCAGCCTGCCCATTGGCACGGTTAAACTCAGTGAGCAATTTGAGGTCGCTCACCCTATTTCAGAAAAGGTTTGGCAGGCAATGCAAGAGGATATCCAAAAAAACTTACAACTGGCTTTGCTTCATCGCTCAAAAAAAATTCAACATTGGGTGGCGGTGGCGGCCACGCCTACCACCCTGGCGACTTTTTTGCAAAAGCTCCCAGATTTCGATCCGCAAAAAGTTCATGGCTATAGCATTCATTTAAAAACGCTAAAAAATTGTATCGAAGATTTACGCACACTTTCGATCAGCCAACGACAAGCCCTGTCGGGCATGCTTAAAAAGCGTGCCGAGCTTCTCCCCATCGGCGGCTTGATCTTGCAACAAGTCATGCAATTTCTTCAGACTACAGAAATCACCGTCAGCTACGAGGGGCTGCGTTTTGGTTTATTGTGGGAGAAGCTAGAGAAATAACTCTTTTATTAACATTTTAAGCATGCAATTCTTCTCGAATGACACGTCTTAAAGTTTTTTCTAGAGTTTCTTGTTTTTTACTAAGGTGTTCACGAAGCGCTTCATTCATCAAAGTTTGGTAATTACCACCCCCTTTTTGATGAACTTTTTTCTTAAAAGCTTCTACAATATCACCATCTAAACGGATAGTAATACGAACTTTTTTAGGGTCTCTCGGTAAAACAGCGCCTCTCCTTGCCTGACTAAATTCGTATTCTTTTTTCATTTTTCATCCCTCATACTGTCTTTTCTCTTTGTTAGTCGCCTTTCTTGCTGAAATAATCCGGATAGTTTCACCACGATAAGCATAAACCACCACTAGCAAGCTGCCATAAGGACCCATTCAGAGACTCATAAACCTTTGTTCAGGGTGGTCCCTGTCTTCAAAACTTAAGGCAAACGGATCTTCTAAAACCAACAAAGCATCCGCAAAATCAACTCCATGTTTTTTTAGATTTTCTTCAGCTTTAATGGGGTCCCATATAAAATCCATATTTAATTGTATGTACAAATAGTGCATATGTCAAGATAGATATATTTAGTTCATTGCTTTTCTAAATTTTTTTTTGAGAAAACTCTCTCAATCATGTCATAATAGAATTAATGGAAATTCATCGCATTCCCAGTACTGATTTTGCAGAAATATGGGAGGCCAAAGACGCCTCGCAAAACTTCCACGCCTATATTGCCTTACACTCCCTCAAACGCGGTCCTGCGATTGGTGGTCTGCGTTTTTGGCAATACCCCAATGCGGCTGCCGCTTTAGAAGATGCCCAACAACTCGCCCGCACCATGACTTATAAAGCTGCCTTGGCCAGGCTGCCACACGGCGGGGGAAAAGCAGTCATGATCCAACCTAATACCGAATATGACCGCAATACTTTGATGAAGCTCTTCGGTCAGTTTGTACTGTATTTGCAGGGCCGCTATATCACGGCTAAAGATGTGGGAACCCATGCCCAAGATATGCAGGTGATTCGCCAAGAAACGCATTGGGTCACGGGACTCCCTCAAACTAGTGGAGGCCTGGGAGACCCTTCGCAACCCACGGCTCTTGGAGTTGCTTTGGGTATTGAAGTTTGTTTAGACCATGCCTTCCCGACTCGGCCTAAAAAAATTCGTGTTGCCGTGCAAGGCTTGGGTGGCGTGGGCGGACAATTGGTCGGTCATCTAGAAAAAAAAGGCTATGAAATCTGGGCGACAGATATTTCCCCCCTGCAAATTTTGGCCTTTTCTCAAAACCCTCATTTTCATTCCGTCTTACCTGAAGCCATTCTGAGCACACCTTGTGAAGTTTTTGCACCTTGTGCTTTGGGGCAGGTCCTAAACACTAAAACGATTCCTCTTCTACAAAGCAAAATCATTGCGGGATCAGCCAACAATCCACTAAAAAAAGAACAAAGGGAAGCCAATGCTTTGCAGCAAAGAGGCATTCTTTATGCACCCGATTTTGTGATTAATACAGGAGGGCTGATTCATGTCGCAGCGGAATGGGCTAAGTCTGAAAAATCCAGTTTAGAAAATGCCTTGGAAATCATTCCTCAAAACTTGAAAGAGATCTTTGATTTAGCTGAGGCTGAACACCTTAACCCTCTACAAGCTGCCTTGCAAAGAGGCGAAAAATTACTTAGAGCATAAAAATGGATTTATTTGACTCATCGGAAAAAAGCTTCCGCCAAAAAAATGCGCCACTCGCGGAACGCATTCGCCCTAAGAAAATGGATGAAATTTTAGGTCAAGACCATCTCCTAGGTCCCGAAGGGGCACTTAAAGAATGGATTGAGCAAGATAAAATCCCCTCAATGATTTTATGGGGTCCTCCGGGAAGCGGAAAAACCACATTAGCAAGGGCGATAGCTAAATCGACTCAAGCCCATTTTATGGCAGTCTCTGCAGTCTTATCCGGTGTGAAAGAATTAAGGGCGACGGTTGAACAGGCCAAGGAACAGCTCAAATTTCATCAACGCCCGAGCATTCTTTTTATTGATGAAATTCACCGCTTTAATAAATCCCAACAAGATGCGCTTTTACCGCATTTAGAAGACGGTACGCTCACTCTAATTGGTGCCACCACTGAAAACCCTTCCTTTGAGGTGATTGGCCCACTCCTCTCGCGCTGCCGGGTTTTTTTATTGCACAGCCTTCATGAAGACACTCTCAAAAATCTTTTAGCAAAAGGAGCGCAGACCCTAGAAAAAAAACTGACTGAAGCCGCCATAAAATTTTTGATTCGGGACGCGCAAGGCGATGCCCGACGCATGCTCAACACTTTAGAAATCGCTTCTCGACTGGCCGGTAAAAATCAAACCATCGACCTGAAAGAAGTTGCCCAGGCTACGCAACACTCTCCTTTAACCTATGACAAGTCGGGAGAAGCCCATTACAACTTAATCAGCGCCTTTATCA
>JAUHYS010000111.1 GCA_030426445.1 bacterium | reverse complement strand
AATATTTTTTCCACACCCGCTACACGGGACCTTTGTTCGGCTATGCTAATGGACTCGGCCTATATTCAAATGCAGGATGCAGATTTCATCAACCGTCACGAACTCTTTGATCCCGATTTTGGACCCATCAATCCACTTTACGAAGAAGAAGACGTCCTGCAAACCATGACGCAATTTATTTCGGTAGACTACCATCGCCGCTTTCAGATTGCCCCTCATATTCATGCAAAGTTTTTGGATGCAGGCCATGTACTTGGTTCTTCCATCATTCAACTGGAGGTCAAAACCAAGAGTGGAATCACCAAAATTGCTTTCACTGGCGATTTAGGACGCAAAGACATGCCTCTGATGCGTAACCCTGAGCCACCGATTCAGCCTAATTATCTTATTATCGAAAGCACTTATGGCAACCGCCGTCATGACCCAATTGAAAACATGAAAAGTGAACTCACCCGAATTATTAAACAAACCCATGCACGCCGCGGAAAAGTCATTGTCCCCTCTTTTAGTTTAGAAAGAACCCAAGTTTTAGTTTATGTCATCAGTCAACTCATCCAAGAAAAAGCCATTCCCCGCATGCCTGTCTATGTCGATTCTCCTCTATCAGTCGCACTTACAGATATTTTTAAGCTTCACCCCGATTGCTTCGAGGCCGAAGTCCGCAATATTTTACTCAAAGGAAAAAACCCTTTTAAGTTTACAGACCTGCGTTATATTTCCGAAGTCGAAGAGTCCCGTGCTTTAAACAGCCGCGAAGATCCGATGATCATTATTTCGGCCTCGGGCATGTGCGAAGGCGGTCGCATCGTCCATCACCTTCGTAACAATATGGAAAACCCGAATAATACCATTTTAATTATTGGTTATATGGCCAAGCATACTTTGGGTCGTAAGATTGTTGAGCGTCAAAGCCCTCTGCGTATTTTTGGCATGGAACGCGACCTCAATGCTCGTGTCGAAGTCATCAATTCTTTTTCTGCTCATGCCGATCGCGATGAACTCATCGACTTTGTCGAATCCTGCGGTAAAGAACTCAAAGGCATTTTTATTGTCCATGGCGATGAGGAACAGTCTCTGTCCTTAGGGGAACACCTTAAAGCCAAAGGTTACGAAGGCGTCGTCGTCCCCATGCCCAAACAGTTTATCGAGTTGGATTAATCAGCCACAGCTTCCAAACCCACCTTGATTTTTAGCCAAAATCAATAGAGAATATACTTAGGGTAAGAATGGGTAGGGGGAAAATCACAGGCTTGTTTTCTTTCTAATTTCACTATCCATCAACCGAAAAAAAATTTCTTATCCCAATGCCCAGGCTCAGTCTAGATAAATTCGGGGTGTGGGTGGGGCAGAAGGAGAGACGAGTGTTTTCAAGATCCCTTCCCGTTTTCACTCAAAAGCTCCTTCTCCCCACTTTTTGTATTCACCAATTGACTTTAACCCTTCTCATGACGATGCTTCGTGAATAATAGAACGGGTTAAATTTCTTGACTCATGGAACTCGCTTTAATTAAAGTGGGTAACTATCCTAGATCTTTTAAAAAACGTTCTTCAAAAGTCACCGCAAAAAACGTCGGAACGTCGGGGCACCGACGCTTTTTAAAGTTTCAAAAATTAAAAAATAATCAATAAAATCAATTAGTTATAACAAAATAAAAAAAGACTGAATAATTTACTTTTTAAGCAATAGTTTTTTCCTTGACCACAGCTTACGCAAACTCTAAAAAAGCCCCCCTATGAGCAATAAACAAAAAGCCTTTGATAACCTCACAAAAAAAAATCAACTTGCCGACCTGGGTGGCGGGGAAAAACGCATTCAAGCCCAGCATCAAGCCGGTAAACTCACCGCTAGAGAGCGTATTGAAACCCTTTTAGACCCAAATAGTTTTGTGGAAGTCGACCGTTTTGTCACGCATCGCTGCTCAGATTTTGGCATGGAAGATAACAAAATTTTAGGGGATGGTGTCATAACTGGTTACGGTACAATCGAAGGCCGAACCGTTTTTGTGTTTTCTCAAGACTTTACTAGTTTTGGGGGCTCTCTCGGGGAAGCCTTTGCCAAGAAGGTCTGCAAAATTATGGACTTGGCTCTAAAGACTGGCGCGCCAGTGATTGGGCTCAATGACAGCGGTGGGGCTCGCATCCAAGAAGGCGTCCAAAGCTTGGCTGGTTACGGCGATATTTTTCTACGCAATGTTTTGGCCAGTGGTGTGGTCCCTCAAATCTCAGTCATCATGGGGCCATGCGCAGGTGGCGCGGTTTATTCCCCTGCCCTAACTGATTTTATTTTCATGGTCGAAAATACCTCCCACATGTTTATCACCGGCCCCGAAGTCATTAAAACCGTCACCCACGAGGATGTCAGCAAAGAAGAGCTTGGTGGCGCTGTGGCTCATAATAGCAAGTCGGGTGTTTCTTTACTACGGGGACCCAATGATGAAGCCACACTCATGATGGTCAGAGAACTCTTTAGTTTTATCCCTGCTAACAACACAGAAAACCCACCTCAGCAAAACAGCCAAGATAAAGCCGACCGATTAGATGAAAAACTCAAAGACTTGATACCCGAAGAACCTAATAAACCCTACGACATGAAAACCCTGATCAAGAGTACTTTGGATGAGAATTATTTTTTTGAAGTCGGCCCCGATTTTGCCAAAAATATGATTGTGGGTTTTGGCCGCTATCAAGGCCGCAGTGTGGGTATTGTCGCCAATCAACCCATGGTCTTGGCAGGTTGTTTGGATATTGACGCCAGTATTAAAGCAGCTCGCTTTGTACGTTTTTGCGATGCCTTTAATATTCCCATTGTGACTTTTGTGGATGTGCCAGGATTTCTTCCTGGGACGGATCAAGAATTTGGTGGAATTATTTTACATGGTGCTAAGATGCTCTATGCCTATTGTGAAGCCACTGTCCCCAAAGTCACGATCATTACCCGAAAGGCTTACGGCGGTGCTTATGACGTGATGAGCTCCAAACACCTAAGAGGCGATATTAACTATGCCTACCCTTACGCAGAAATTGCCGTCATGGGGGCAGATGGAGCGGTCAATATTATTTTCAGAAAACAACTCAAGGAGTCCAAAAGTCCCGATGAAGCCAGGGTTAAATTAAGCGAAGAATACCGAGAAAAATTTGCAAACCCTTATAAGGCAGCAGAGCTCGGTTATATTGATGAAGTCATCTCTCCAGAAAACACCCGAGCTAAGATCATCCAGGCTTTAGAGATGCTTAAAAATAAAGTGGACCAAAATCCACCTAAGAAACATGGTAATATGCCTTTATAGAGGATTTATATACAGGGGATTAAACGCCCCCTGTCCCCCTCTTCAAATCAAGAGGGGGGACTATGAATCAATCTATAAGTTATAATAACTAATTTTTTAAATATTATGGCGTTTATCTAGATAAGGTTTTGTCTTTAAAAAAAGTTAATATGTTGCCCCCTCTTGAGATGTTTGTTTTTTGTCCCGCATGTGTTCGGGAAGAAAGGACAGGGGGCGTTTAATTTATTAATAAAAAGCTTATGACCACCATAAAAAAAATCAAAAAAATACTCATTGCCAACCGCGGTGAAATTGCGGTGCGAGTCTTGCGCTCTTGCCGTGACATGGGCATCACTTCTGTTGCGGTCTATAGCGATCCTGACCGTAATGCACTCCATGTCAGACGTGCCGATGAAGCTTATCACATTGGCCCTGCTGCTCCGGCACAAAGTTATCTCAATTGGAAAAAAATCATCGAAGTCGCCAAAAAATCTAAAGCCGATGCGATCCATCCAGGCTATGGTTTTTTATCGGAAAACACCGAGTTTGCTAAAGAAATCGAAAAAGCCGGCATTACCTTTATTGGACCCAACCCCGATGTCATCTATAACATGGGCTCCAAAATCGAATCGCGGAAAATTGCTGAAGCGGCAGGCATTCCTTTGATTCCAGGCATTCAACACCCCCTTCAAGATGTCGAAGAAGCGGCCGAAGTGGCCAAAAAAATTGGCTACCCTATTTTGATCAAAGCTGCAGCTGGTGGGGGTGGAAAAGGCATGCGTGAGGTCCACTCCGAAAAAGACCTAAAAAGCGCCTTCTCCATGGCCCAAAACGAGGCTATCGCCTCTTTTAATGATAAAGATGTCTATATCGAAAAACTCATCGAAGGCCCTCATCACATCGAAGTCCAGGTTTTTGGCGACCATCACGGCAATGTGGTCCCCCTCTCCTTTTATCACCGAAGAAACTCGGCAAAACGTCTGTAACATGGCCGTACAACTGGCTAAATCCGTAGGCTATTACAATGCGGGCACCGTGGAATGCCTGGTCGACAAACATCAAAATTATTATTTTTTAGAAATGAACACACGACTTCAAGTCGAACATCCCATCACAGAAGAAGTCACCCAAACCGATCTCGTCAAGGCTCAAATTTTAGTGGCTCAAGGCGAAGAGCTCCCTTGGAAACAAGAAGAACTCAAACAAACCGGCCATGCCTTTGAATGCCGAGTCTATGCCGAAGACCCCTTTCACAACTTTAGACCCGCCCCAGGCCCTGTGGTCGAACAACAATACCCCCATGGCCCGGGTATTCGATTAGATAATGGTATTTTCAAGGGCTATAACATCCCATTGGAATACGACCCGATTTTGAGCAAACTGGTTGTTTGGGGCAAAGACCGTTCTGAAGCGCTGACTCGACTCAAGCGCGCACTCAGTGAATATCGCGTCAGTGGTCCCAAAACCAATTTGTATTTTCATTTAAAGGCCATTGAACAAAAGGCCTTTATCGAAGGCAAATACGACACTCATTTTATTGATCAATATCTTGAAGAAATTCTAAAAATTCCAGAGGAAGGTAAAAGCAAGGCTCTGATGATAGCAGCGTTGACTCGTTATTTATTAGATGAGAAAAAGCAAGGCTTGAGTTCATCTACAAGTGATCAAAAAGAAAGCTCTGCATGGTTAAGGGCTGGCCGCTTGAGACAATTGGGAAACTAAGCTTATGAAACGCATCTATACAGTCATTCAAAAACAAGAAGAAAACTCAATCGAGATTACGCCGCTCGAAAATGGCCAATATCAACTCAAAATGGGCGATGAAACCCATACTTTCGAAATTCTCCATCAAACCGAAAACATGCATTCATTTCGGGTAGACGACAGTCAAATATTAGAAGCCGACACCTACTTTCATCAAGACCAGTGTGAGCTACAAATCAAAAATGCTCCTTATCAGCTGGAGGTCTTTGACCCACGTCGCCGAGCCTTTTCTCAAGCAGGTACTGCAGGCGGGGGTGGGCTTTTGGTCGCTCCCATGCCCGGTAAAGTTATTGAGATCCAAGTTAAGGCTGGTGATGTTGTCGAAGCTGGATCACCTATCATTGTCATCGAAGCCATGAAGATGCAAAACGAACTCAACGCCCCCATCAGTGGAGTCGTGGAAGAAATCAGTGTGCAAGAGGGCGAAGCTGTGGAAGCTGACCAGAAACTCATTGTGATGAGTCCTAAAGAATAAAAAAGCAAAAAAACTGGTTTATTTACAACACACCAAGCACGCCTGCTTGTTTTTGTAGTTTCTTATCAAAACTCAATAAACCGATTCGGTGAATATATAAAAGCTCTACTGAGAATTTTACTTACTTTTTGATAAAATTTTTGATAGTAAGTTTGACTGAGTTTTTTCTGTTTTGTTGAAGGTTTGAAGATGGCATATTTTACGCGGCTAAAAAATAGTTTTGGTTGCTTGGTCGTCCAGCAACCAAAAAATAAACAGATTTCCCAATAAATTACCATTTCTCAACCTAAGTACAAATAAAATATAAGAAATTATGGATAAAAAAAAACAATCCCAGCTGGATCAGTTCTTAGAAGGGCTGGACGCCCATAAAAAAAAAATGGGCCGAGTTATCGATCAGTCAACGCATTGAACTCCTTAAACAATGCCAAGACGATACCCTAGCTGAAGCCGAAAAATGGGTGCGCGTCGGCACCTGGGGCAACGCCGCCGAAGCGCGTCGCATCACGGAAGAAGCGATTGAGCGCTATCAGGACGACAAGAAAGCGGCCTGACGGAAATCATCTGTCACGCACAACAGGATCGGGGCGTCGGACATCCGGCGCCCTTTTTCCATGCCCCTCATTCTATCCCCGACCACGATAGCCCGGCACATCCTGCGCCGGTATCCAGACATCGGCGGGCGGCGGGCCCGATTGCCAGAACACGTCGATCGGAATGCCTCCGCGCGGATACCAATATCCGCCGATGCGCAGCCATTCGGGTTGCATCTCTTCGAACAACCGCTGGCCGATGCCGACCGTGCAATCCTCATGAAACGCGGCATGATTGCGGAACGACCCGAGAAACAGCTTGAGCGCTTTTGATTCGACGATCGTTTCGCCCGGAACATAATCGATCACCAGATGCGCGAAATCCGGCTGCCCCGTCACCGGACACAGCGATGTGAACTCAGGCGCGGAAAAACGCACCATATAGCGGCTGCCCGCGCGCGGATTGGGGACATAATCGAGCACGGCCTCTTGCGGAGAGGCCGGGAGCGCGCTGGTCTTGCCAAGATGGGTCGGGTTCATGCGCGAAGCCTATAGAACAGGAAGCCGGCCCGCGCAAAGGGGCTGGAAACCGCGGGCACCTTCCCTTATCGAACATCGATCAACGGTTTAAGGGGCGACAACGCGATCATGGATATCTTGGTAAGCACGGACTGGCTGGCGGAGAATATGGACGCGAGCGACCTGAGGATCGTGGACGCGACCTATTTCTTGCCCGAAATGGGGCGGGATGCCGCCGCAGAATATGAGGCT
>JAUHYS010000110.1 GCA_030426445.1 bacterium | reverse complement strand
ACAACCAAGGCTATATTACAGAGCGTATGATTCATGGTGGCGAATACGAATATAACGAGTTGCAAGCATGGAACTATAAAAATTTTGTCAAAACTTTTGGAAAATCTTGGTCAACCACCGTAACTAACATGTATGAATTAGCAGCAGCGTGGATGACAGCAAAAACTAACCCTAACCTCACTATATTTATAGAAATTAAATTAAATAGAAACGATGCCTCTAAGGGACTGCGTTACCTTACGAAAAAAGTCAAATCATCTCCTCAATTAGAAGCAGAGGCGGATATTACTTAAATTGAACAATATTTATAGACATTCTCGACCTTATCTCATAATTTCTTATTCCTAAAAAAGCCTTGTTTTGGGCTCCTCTTTTTCAGTATAGATCCATAAAACAGTCAAACTTAAGGAGAAAACCGTGTCACAAAAGGATGAACAGAAAAAACTCGCACACCAACTTTACGACGAAAACAACCAAGTTAAAAAAGACCGCCCTTGGATTTTTAGGACCTATGGCGGCCACACCAATGCCAAGGCCACCAACGAGCTTTTTCGCTCGGGACTCGAAAAAGGCCAAACCGGTCTTTCGATTGCCTTTGATCTACCCACCCAATGCGGCTACTCTTCGGAACATCCCATCGCCAAACCCGAAATCGGTAAAGTGGGTGTGCCCATCAATTCACTGGATGATTTTCATGTGCTCTTTGATCAAATTCCGATTGAAAAAATGAACACCTCCATGACGATTAATGGCACCTCGATGTGGCTGCTGGCACTCTATGTTGCATTAGCAAAAGAACGCGGTATTGATATTAGCTTACTCCAAGGCACTACACAAAATGACATCGTCAAAGAATACCTTGCCCGCGGCACTTATATTTTTCCGCCAGAACATAGCCTGCGCATCATCGCCGAAATGTACGAATACTGTTTAGAAAATATTCCCAAGTGGAATGCCTCTAATATTTGTTCCTATCATTTGCAAGAAGCTGGAGCGACTCCTGCCCAAGAATTGGCCTTCGCTTTAGCCAATGCTATCGGCATCTTAGATCTCATCAAAGAACGCGGCCTTTTTAATCAAGAGCAATTCGAACGCGTGGTCGGACGCATCAGTTTTCTTGTCAATGCAGGGATCCGTTTTATTGAAGAGACCTGTAAGATGCGCGCCTTTAATGAATTATGGGAAGAAATCACCCGCAAGCGTTACGGAGTGCAAAATCCAAAATTTCGTCGCTTTCGCTATGGCGTACAAGTCAACTCATTGGGACTCACCGAAGCCCAGCCCGAAAATAACGCCTGGAGAATTTTAATCGAAGCCCTGGGGGTGACACTCAGCCGAAATGCGCGTTGTCGGGCATTGCAATTACCTGCATGGAACGAGGCCCTCAGCCTACCCCGTCCTTGGGACCAGCAGTGGGCCCTGCGGCTACAACAAATTTTAGCTTACGAAACCGACTTACTTGAGTACCCGGATATTTTTGAAGGCTCCAAAGTCATCACTTCCAAAGTGGAAGAACTGAAGACTCAAGCCAAAACCGAGATCGATAAAATTTTAGAAATGGGAGGCGTGCGTGCAGCCGTCGAATCTGGCTACATGAAATCCGCACTGGTTAAATCCATGTCCGAACGCATGAGTCGCATCAATGACGGCGAGCAAACCGTCGTCGGTCTTAATAAATGGACCGAGGCCATTCCCTCCCCTCTCTTGCAAGGCGAAGACGGCGGCATTTTTAAAGTAGATGCCCAATCCGCAGCTTGGACAGAAGAGCAACTGCAAAAAACAAAGAAAAAACGCGATGCAGCGCAAGTTGAAAAAACCCTAGCAGCTCTTAAAAAAGCCGCCCAGGAAGGCAAAAACATGATGCAAGCCAGCATCGAATGTGCCCTGGCTCGCGTTAGTACCGGAGAATGGGCCGATGCCTTGCGTGAAGTCTTTGGCGAATACCGGCCGGTGACGGGTATCGAAGGTCAAAAACTTCAGCTGGAAAATGAGCGCGTTGCAGCCCTGCGCCAACGCAATGATGATTTTGAAAAAAAATACGGCCACCGTGCCCGCATCTTGGTAGGCAAACCCGGACTCGATGGGCACTCCAACGGTGCAGAGGTCATTGCAGTTAGCGCCCGTCACACGGGCTTTGATGTAATCTATTCGGGTATTCGCCTCACCCCCGAAGCCATTGTGCAAAGTGCTGTCGAAGAATCTGCCGACATCATTGGAGTTTCGATACTAAGTGGTTCTCACCTTGAACTGGCCGATCAGCTGCTAGAACAACTTAAAAGCGCCGGAGCCCTGGAGCACATCCCCGTAGTTTTTGGCGGCATCATTCCCCCAGAAGATGAAAAAGTCTTGCTTGCAAAAGGCATTCGCAGAGTCTTTACCCCTGCGGATTTTGAACTCATCGATATCATGGAACAAATCATGGATATCGTGGAAGCGGGTAAGAAAATGGCGGCTTAACGTAAAATTCTAAGTTTGAGCCTAAATTGACATGATCTAAATTTGTATTGACACTGCAATTTTAGCAGCTAAAATTGCACCATGATTGCAAGACAACTCTACTCATGGTTAGAACAAATGTCTTCACGGCCTCAAATCATCCATCTTTGGGGTCTTAGACAAACAGGAAAGACCTCCTTAATGGAAGTCTTTCGCAAAAAATTCCCTCAAGCCCTTCACTATCCACTTCAAGATTTAGTCACATTAAGAAAATACGAAACTCATCCTGAAAACTGGGTACTTGAGATAGAAAGCGCACTAAAAAAAAACAACTCCTTACCGCTTATGGTGTTCGTAGACGAAATTCAAAAAATTCCCGATTTATTCCAAGCTCTCCAAGGGCTGTATGACACGCATAAGAAAAAGATAAAATTTTGGATTTGGGGTTCTTCTGCACGGCCTATCAAAAGACAGCGCGCCGAAACCCTGGTCGGCCGCAGTTTATCAAAAGTACTTTGGCCACTTTCACAGTCAGAAATTCTTCAAAGCGAAAGCTGCCTTCCCCATATCTTTGACCCAAAAAAACTTCATAAAAAAATAAGAGATTCAGAGCCTAGAAGCTATGCTTCTTTTTTAAAC
This sequence comes from bacterium, assembly GCA_030426445.1. GTDB lineage: Bacteria > UBA10199 > UBA10199 > DSSB01 > DSSB01 > JACKPJ01. Next base: position 3,764 of record JAUHYS010000110.1, on the reverse strand, counting down.
CGTGCTATTCAGCATAGTCTACTTCCCGAGCCTTTTCTCACAGAAGAAACTTCATTCGCTCATGAACTGCTTTATTCTTACCAAGCTACTTACTTAGAAAACGAAATTCGCAGAGAAAATTTAGTCAACGACATTGGCCATTTTGAACAATTTTTAAGTTTAGCAGCCAGCGAAAACACTCAAGTTTTAAATTATGTCTCAAAAGCCAAAGTCCTTGGCCTCAGCCCTCACACCATCAAAAATTATTACAGTATTCTTCAAGATACTTTTGTTGCAAACTTTTTAACCCCTTATAGTGCTTCCTTTCGAGTTCAAATCAGTAAAAGTCCCAAAGTTTACTTTAGCGACCCTGGTCTCGCTCGTTTTGTCTCCGGAGAAAGAGGTTTAGCTCAAGAAAAAACCCAAAGTTACGGAAAACTCATAGAAGGTTTTGTCATCACAGAAATTCAAAAACAAATTGAATATCAGGCATTGCCCTGGAAATTATCCTACCTAAGATTAAAAAGCGGCTTAGAAATTGATCTCATTATTCAACAAGGCAAAAAGAAAATAGCCATCGAAATTAAATCTGGAAAAACAGTTCTCAAAAAAGACCTAAGGTTTATAAAGGATTTTATAGAAAGGGATCCTAGTATCACACATGGCTATGTGATTTCTCGCCAAGCTCTGCCCTTCAAATTAGAAAATAAAATCTACAGTCTACCTATCTGGGATTTATAAAACCCTTTCTAAGCAAAGCTCAATGAAATAAGAGCTATAAGCCTCACTTCATTTGAAAATTATTAGGATAAGAAAACATTCTCCTTATCTTGCCAAAAACAAACTAAAAAAAATCTCTAAGATTTTTAAGCCCTTATAAAAAAAAAAATCAAAATGAATAAGTGCCCTTGTTGCATTTAACGAGATGCGTCAGAATATTCTTAAGGAGAAAAACAACTCATAATTATAAAAAAAAGGGGGGGGGTATGAAAGACAGCCGTGTGGTACCCAGAAAGTCCAGAAAACGAATAAGCCTGATCATCCTATCAATTGGATCACTTTTATTAAGCACTTGTTCCCAAACTAAAACCCTAGAGGTCAGTGCAATAGATAAAATAGCCCAGCAGGGTAAACCCATGATTCGGATAGGAGATAAAATCATTTATGAAGGGCACTTTCAACTGGCCCAAGAAGTTTTCCCTGGGTTCCGCCAAGGCTTTGCCGATCCGGAAGGCCGTAAAAAACTCATCGAAGATATCATCACTCAAGAGTTATTTCTGCAAAAAGCTCAAGAAGAAAAAAGATTTCAAAAAGATCAAGAGCTTCAAAAAAAGATTTGGTTTCAAAATCGTTCTCTCACTGGAGGAAGTATCTTGGTCACAGCTTTGGAGGAACGCACTCAAAAAGAATACGAAAAACAGAAGGAAAAGCTATTCACGCAAGTAAAAATTGGAGATATTGTCCTTCTTTATGAAAATCAAACGGGCTCCACTCTCGAAGAGAAAAAACAGGCTGCCCTGCAAAAAGCTCAAGAAATTCAAGAAAAATTAAACTCCAAGAACTTTCTTCAACTCGCCTCTGACTTAAGTGAGGACCCGGTGGTTCGGGGCTCCGGTGGTGAGTTAGGTCCCGTCAGTTGGTTAGACCAACGTCTAAAAACTTTAGGGTGGGAGCCTTTAATTCAACAGGCCTTCGAGCTAAAAGTAGGAGAGATTTCCCCACCTATTCCTACACAAGAAGGTGTGCACCTCATTCAAGTATTAGAAGAAAAGCAAGTTCAACCTTACGCAAAGGTTGCTCCATTACTACGTAATCAGCTTGTGGAGCCAGTTAGGAAAGACTTACTACAGGAGTTACTAGCCAACACTAAAATAGAATACCTAGAGCCAGGTCTACAGTCTTTAGAATATTTTTCAAGTTTGAAGACTCAAGAGAGACTTCAAAAGTAACCATAATCTAAAACAGGGAGGAGAACCATGATGAAATCAATAATCAATAAAATCCTGCGAGTCCAAATCGCAGTGATGCTAGGTGCCTTTTTAATAACCGCACCTAATTGGGAAGCTCAAGCCGGAGAAGGGGTTCTAGCTGGGACCGAGCTGACTATGGAACTGCCGACTTCGTTTATTGACTTGCAGTTAGCTGTCACTGCAGTGGAAGCCATTCAATTGGCTGTGGACTACCCCAACGGAATCGCTGTGGGTCCAATCGTTACTGCGCTTGCTGTTGAAGCTAATGCCTTAGGCATCCAATTAGGAACCGCTGATTACCATTTTAATGACCCACTGGACAATGCGTTCTTTGTGGGAAATGATTACTCAATTGCTGCAAATAGCTCTAACTTGCCCGTGGCTGATACTTTAACAATAAGTTATGACCTGGGACCTCTGGACTTGCCTGCAGGAACGACCTATGATTCTGACTTCACCACAGCTCAAACTGCGGATGAAGTGGGTGACCTCACGCTTGTTTCTGGACTGACTCCCATTTTGTCAGGACTTGCATCCAATGAGCCCCATTGCGGCACAAACTATGCCGGTGCTTTTATTACCTGTGACGCCTTTGATCTTGCAGACTTTGACCGCGTACAGTGGGCACGAGTATCCAATACTTTGCCAGTATTAAGCATCGCAACTGCCAATACCTTGATTCGCTTAGAAGTCGTACCCTAAACTATTTTTGAAAAGGAATGTTTAGTGTGCGCTTTTGAGGTTGTCGATCAATGTAAACACGAAGTGTGCTTTTAAGTTGAGAGCCCTGCCATGTGGCAGGGCTTATTTTTATCTGATGGGACCCCGGGGCTAAATTAGAAAATTGATAGTTTCCATTGGCATCAGTCTTGGTTTGATGAGGTCCCACCTGAATACGAATACCAGGGATCCCTTGCTCTCCCAGATCAAAACTGCCATTGCGATTAGTGTCTAAAAAAACCTTACCTACCAAAAAGCGTTCTACACTAAGAGAAAAAGGGTCTACATTAATAGTTGAACTTTCTTTGACCAAAACATTCGTAGTGGCTGACCCAGATAGTTGGTAACCAAAAGGTAAGCTCTCTTCTAAGAGTTTAATTTGGTAGTTACCCACTTGAGAGACATTAACTCGAAACTCTCCTTTACTAGAAGGAACCACTACTCTTTCGAAACCTTGTGGCCCCGTCACTTTAATCTTTAAAGGAGGAAAGTAAACTGCTCCTGGTGATGAAGTCGAGTCTAGAGAATCCTTTTTAACTAAAGTAGCCCACTTAAGTTGACCTAAAATAATGGAACTTTTACTTAAGCCATAATAGAGTGTATGGGTTTCTCCTCCATAAAGGTTTAATTGCGCAGGGTTAGCTGCTCCCAGTCGATATTTTTCTAGCTCTTGAGGAACCTGGAGTCTAACTTGATGGGCTCCAGAATTGACTTTAAAACTAAAAACTCCATCTGTTATTGGTTGAGCTTTTTGCTTGTCCAATTGTACCTGCACTCCTTCTGGAATAGTTTCTCCAGGGTCCTTGCGACCATTGTCATTCTCATCAAAAAAGACATATCCCAAAATTTTACTGTGGCTTTTTGCACTGCGAAAAGGTGAAAAGGGATATCCAGAACCAAAACGGTATTCTACTTCGGTTAAGAGACTAATGCGAGATTGATTTTTCTCGATATCATAGATCCACTGACCTCCAAAAGAAGCCCCAAAGATAGCAGACGGTCGGTAAGTAAAAGTCCAACTAGGTGTAATTTGATTAAAACTGCGAAACTCTTGTTCATTAAAAATAACGTTATGGTAAAACCCCCCACTCACTG
>JAUHYS010000109.1 GCA_030426445.1 bacterium | reverse complement strand
GTTGTTCTAATTCCATTGCAACAATTTCAATTTTAGTGCGATGGATCAAAAGGTCTAGCTCACGTCCTCCTGCTTCTCCCCAGCGAGCTTCGGTAACAATGCTGGCCTCCAGGACATTGACTGTACTCATTAAACGTGTTGGGTCTGCGTTAATGGCACGGCTTAGGGCTTGGGCCTCGGTTTCACTGAGGAGCATTGCAATGATGGCCGAGCTATCAATAACCATTAGCTTGGCAGCCCTGTTTCGTCATAGCCTAAAATTTCCTCTGCGTTTCTTGAGTCCAAGACGGGTAGTTTTTGGCAGCGGCGTGAAATAGCTGTGACTTCTGTCACCAGGTCCTGAGCTTGTTTAGAGCCTTTGAGCTTTTGTAGTTGCAATTCTAAAGCTTGGGTAATGATGCTAGTTAAACTCTCTCCAGTCAGTTGAGCTAGCTCTCGAGCAAGTTTTTCTGCTTTTGCATTGCGGATGTATAAAGACATTTTGGCTTCTTTCTAGGGCGAAAACATGCCCACTAATCATATATAATATATACTTTTATATTGAGTCAATATGCTTTTTGACAAAGAAATCGACTCTCTTTCTTTATCTAAGTAACTAAAATGTTAATTGTTTACAATTATTTCCCATGTTGAGAGTAATTATGACGCTATAAGCCAAGCTTTTTATGACGCGCTGCTCCTATAACATGTTGAAAAATTTAATTTTTTTTAAAAAAATTACGCAACTTTTTTCTGGCTTAACCGAAAACTTTATTATAAGGGATCATGACTATAAAAACCGGGTAAATCCCTTATGTTGATGAAAGACCTTTAAAGTTTTCGGAGGTAAATATTATGGCAGTTGCCGCAGCAAAAAGACAAACCCCACCAGGGGCCACACCAGATGATAGTAAAAAAATAGACCTAGACCCTTCACGCGGAGATCAAACCGAAGTAGATGCGGCTAGCGAAGAAGAGTTGGTTGATGTTGAACCCGACCGTGGCCCTGGATTTGCTCCCAAAGACAAAGACGCCTATGTTCCTTCTCCGGGGCGCCAGATGAATCCTGCTGCGTTCGCGCCTTCTAAAAAAGATCCAATTTCAGACAAAGTGACTTTTGCAGGTAGCCAATGGGAAAAAGCCGACTTAAAGGCTCATCCAAACCTTCATATGGCCCTCGCTGCGATTGAATCTTATAAACGGGGTGAAGTCGATGCCCAAGCGATGGGTGTGGAGCTTAAAAATCTTTTTGAAAGTGAAGATTTTAAAAACCCCAAAAATAAAGCTTTTTACGATGCAGCCGTAGATAAACTTTATATCGGTCTTGTCGACAGCATGAAATACCGGGTGCGCAAACAATACCCTAAAAAATATAAAGCTATTGTCGCAGAAATCGAAAAAAATGCGCCGAAAACTTCTGCCCAAGTCAGAAAAGAAAACCGAGTTTTTTCGGGTTCCGAGTTAGTTAAAGACAAGCGTTTTAGTGGTAGTGTTGATGTTTCTTGGGGCTATGTTTGGTTGCAAGCCTTAGAAAAAGTAGCAGGGCTTGACTTGGGTCTTTTAATTAAAAACCCCTCATTTGCCCGGGTGGAAGGCAGTGTTAATATACCAGTTCGTCACGATTTGGTGGTTACTCTAGGTGCTTATGTAGGTGCTTCCAGCATCGAAGGCTTTGCTTCAGAAGATGCCGACGGCACTAAAACTATTACAGCAACCGGTGAAACGCTGGGTCTAGATGGTGGTAAAACCACAGAGTTTGGTGTAAAAGCGGGTTTTACCAATTGGGGCACCTTAGGGCCTGCGACCCTGGGGCTGGGTTTAGAGTATAAACAGCTGGTTGGCACGGATACTAATATTGCAGGCAATGGGCGTGTTCTGCGAGGGGCTGTTTGGTATGACCGTAAGATCGAAATACCTGCGGGAAAAGGGGGTAAAAACTTTATAACTTTACAGGGGCCCTTTGGCCGCTGGGCTGTGTTCCATAATTTTAATCAAGGTGGCCGTTTATATCCCGAAGAGCCTTATCCTGGAGCTCCTGAGACCAATGATCGTCGCATTGGTGGTGTCTATGATAAGTTTCCTTGGTATGCGTCGGTAGGTTTCATCCATTACCGAAATGGAAGACCCGATACTGGTGGCCCCGCAGCTTACAGTATGTTGGGTGGCTTGCAGCAGGTGTTAACTATTGAAGGCTTTAAAACACAAAATGCTGCGATTCGTGGTCCAGTTGCATCCATTGTTGGTTATCGAGTGAATAAAGCTGTTGAAGGGGACAATCCTGGTGTACGTGATATATATAATACATTAGGTCTGCTGCAAGGAGTTTCGGGGTTTCGCGAAGGAACCGGTGTTGCTTTAATAGGTTTGCAAATGTCAGATGTATTGCGAAGAGGTAATTTTGTGCATAAGAGTGTTATGGTAGCAGCAAGTGCAGCACGTCTTGGTGTTAGTATTGCCAAGGGATCAGAGTCTACCGAAAGTATTAAAGAAGATGTTGTCTCAGGAGAGAGAGGTTTTGATGCTCTTTACGATAGAGATACTGCACGACTAGCTTCAGTTTCTGAAGGGTTGAGTCTAGGAATAGGTGTTTTTGATGCCTTTGCAGTCGATCCTTATATTAAAAAACACCCAGTACTTTATGGTGTACTTGGAGGTACACTAGTCGCTGGTGGGGCTACCTTGTTGTTGGCTTCAGCGCCGATTAGTGGAAGTAAATGCGCTGGTAGCGAGATTGGCCGGTGTAGTTTTGGTTCGACGGATGGTTTCTTTGAAAATGCTATCCCTGAACTCTATACTCCATACAGTAGGCAAATAAGACAGCAATTTGCTATAATGTCTGGTTCTGCTTTAATGGTCTACCCCATTGTAAAAGCCATTCCCTTTATATCCGATGCAATAGCAAGGAAAAGAAAGAGTAAGCAAAACGCAAAATCAGGTGAGTCACGTTTTACCTCTTTTCAACTTATGCCCAAAAAAGGCGGTGTTTATTTTAGTCTATCTGGTAAATTTTAAAATGATTTACCCATATTTTTTGACTCACGGCGTCATAACTTATTGATTTATATAGCTAAATTTAGAAAAATAACGAAACTTTTGCTTGAGTTTAGCCGAAAACTTTATTAGGGTGGTTTTTTAATCAACCCACCACAAAGTTAAGAAAGGGGACCTATGAGGGTTTTAAAAAAGTCTTTAGCAATTATCATTTCAAGTTGTCTCATTACACTTTTTGCCAGTTGTGGAATGAGCCCAGGAGAAGATGTTATCTCTGATTTGGGCTCGCAAGGCGATGATGCTGGGATAGGTGCTGTGGGGTCTTCTGATTCAAGTTCAGACGCACCTCAAAACGACCCAGGCGACCCTGGAAATACCCCTAACCCTCAACCTAACCCTACCCCCTCTTTCCCTGATACGTTTTCCGGCCCCACACAAGAGATGTGGGAAGCGGCCATGGAAAAAAACCTTCCCGACTACCTTAAGGAAAGTGACGAATTTCAATCGGCTAGTTTCGCACTTAGATTAAAAGTTTATCAAAATATTTTAAAACATAAAGGTGCCGAGAGCGATATGCTGCTGACTCACTTCGGTTATGTTAAGCCAGTTCGAGCAGGTAGCCCTAAGTTAGATGATAATCCTTTTCCGGGAAATGGTTTTTCGTTAGGCGCCCTTACTAGCAAGTCGACTCCTTATTTTATTACAGGAGACTGTTTAAGCTACTTAGAAACTGAGAATGCCTCTCCACCATTCATCTGCATCCGTCGTCCTGCAGAAGGCGAAAACGGAAAAGCTCTAGCTGGTGCCGTTGACGAAGAAGTCTTTGTTGATCAAGACGGTAACTTTTATCTTCCCACAGGTTCGGAAGGGATTAAAATTATTGCTTATGTCTTTTACGATAATTTCGAAATTTTAGACCCCAATGATTACCGTATTTTAGTCACCACAGTGAACGAGCTCGACGAAGAAACAAACGGCGGAATTGGGTTACCTACTGATGAATGGCAGTTTTATGATTCTCCCAACGTTCCCGGTGGCTTAGATTTTCATGCGGATGACGAAAATGGCAACCCTCTACCGGATGGTGTCCGCCGCATCGAGTTCTCTATCGGTCTTAGCGGTCCTGGCTTAACTACGGTTGCAATTACAGGAAATTTTTTAGACGCAAACCCGTCCGAGCGCACGGTTTATTTCCCTGTCTATAAAACCGAGCCCGTCCAAATAGAACTCAGTGAAATGTATATTAACAACGTTGAAGGAGTCGGTAAAAAGACCTTTGAGGATGGTGATACAGTGCCGATTCTTTATTCACAGGCTGATGGTGAAGGGAATAAAAGTGTTTTAAATGAAATGAATTTTGACGTGCAGCTTGCTCCTGATCAACCTTATAGTCCTGGGACTCAGCTTGTTTTCGAAAATCGTAATAATAAGGGAATCTTACAAGGCCGCACCGTAGTGGGAGGAACTTCTGGTAACTCTGCCCAAATGGGTATTTATAATGGTGTGCTTCCACTTAAACCTGGCTTTAACTATATCACTATTTCGGGTAATACAATCAATACCATCGAACGAACACTTTTTTATGACCGTACCCCTTATAATGTTGTGACGCAGTCTTCGACACTTTTTGCAACTAACCAGGATAATAAAGTTAAATACGAGTTTTGTCTTAAACCCATTGGCTATAAAAATTGTGATCAAAGCGCTGGCTTAGAAAATCTCGAGGTTCGCTTAAATGGGGAGCCCGTAGGAGAACTAGGTAATGGTATTGGTAGCACTGATGGTATATATAATGTGACAGTTTCCCCACAGTTTGGTGTTAACATTGTGGAAGTCTATAGTGGTGGGGATGACAGTGCGGCTCCTTTAGACCTCGTACATTCGGATGCCTTTCTTTATGGAGATCCCGTTCATTTGGTGAAAAATGGTGATATCAAAAGCGGTAAAAGTACCTTTACCCCTCGTGGTCTCGGCTTAGATTTAGGTAATAATATTTTAAATACTGACCTCAAAGAACTCATTCAACGCTATGTGGACCGCGATGAAATGAGGACTGACGTCATTGACCTCTTTAAAAGTACTGCTCCCAGTGCTTCTTATACCTGTCCGGATTACATTGATCCCGATACAGGGAAACCGGTTGGTAGTGATGGTTTATATACTTTTGAGTTTTTAGAAGAGTACTTTATTCTCGGGCCTAAAAACGGTAACGGTCGGGCGATTGATATTATCAGTGTCAAAGGCGTCGAAGGTGATGTGCTTTGGGTCAATGCAAAGATTAATGGCCTCTATGGTGAAGCTGACTTAAGACCTATCGCAGACACTGGTCAGACCTTTTGGGATATTGATACGGCCTTTACAGCATTAACGATAGCAGCTGAAGAAATTGAAATCAACCTGGGCATCCGTTTTTCAAAAGATTTACGTATCGATAGCGATGAAAATGGCTCTCAAGATACCCCAGGCATTGATTTTGTTGCCGTGCCTGGTAAAGACATTGTGATTTTACGTGCAGACAAAGATGTGCCCAGTAAACGAGTTGCATGGATTAATCCAGCTCGTCAACCATCAAAAGAATATGAGTCGCTTACTGCTGATCAACTTAATTATGTAGAAATGCAGTTGATGGCCACCTTAGGAGGCACTTTCTTATGTGGTCTTGAAAAGGGCTTTAATCATCCCGATGGAGCCCTAGGTTCCTCTGCAGTGGATGTGGCTGAACAAGTCGACTATAGACCAGATAATATCTTCCGCTACTCTTTCGGCTTTGAGCTCTTTGGCTCCGAAAAAGAATTCGACTTAGCGATTAATCCTTTAGATGGTGATTTTATTGCGGATAGTTCCGGTCTCCACCTTCTCAATGTGCCTGTTCGGGTAAACTCTGGGCAAGATAGCATCCAAGATGCTCAACAATTGTCTTATGTTTCTCGTCCAAAATCAGACGGTGAAGCAGCACTTGAGCCCATATTCAATACGGACGGTCAAGACCTTTCGGTTCGCATTAGTGAGGACGTCTTAAACAATGCTATATTGGCTTTCCTTTCGGCTAAAGGTTTGGAGATTAATTTAGACCCACGCTTTTATACAGTCAACGAAAGCACCCCTTCGACTTTCCTTCTGCCTAATGGTGGAGCGCTTGCCGATGGTGTGGACCTTAACTTTGATGGACGGGTTGATGAAAGAGACAGTGATATGCCTGTCTTGTGGGAGATTCGTCCTGACACATATGGTTCAAGTGTTCGTACACCATTAATGATTAGTTTATTGAGTACTGAGGAAATCCAACAGTATCATATTGAAGAACTAAAAAATAATAGCGGCGTGGATTTCTTTGACCAACAAAGCAATTACTTTAGAATAGGTGTGCCTAACTTGACGATTCGTGCTTTTCCAATGGAGCTTCCTAAGGGCAATGATGCCAAGTATGCAAAAATTCGCTTTTGTAAACAGGTCTACAGTAAAGACTTAGAGCGCGATGAGAACCCAAATCTAGAAAACTCCGGTTTCTGTGCAAATGAAACCACAATTTTAACTCCGCTTTCCAGTGGTGATATTAATGATGAAGCAGGTCAAGTATTTAGTTGTGATGATTCTGGCCCTTATGGTGCGTATATTACCGAGTCAGATGACCAGGTCTTTATTCCACGCTGGAATGGTAAAAAGCTTTCCTTTGACCCCGACTCTTCTAATGTGCCAATTTATACTCTTAAGCTTAACCTCCAGCTCATTGGTAAAATTGCAGGTATCAATAAAATGAAATTAACTGAGGACCTTATCAAAAAAGGAAACGCTGCAGAAACGCAATCTGTGATTCATGTACAGTTTGCTCCTAGAGGTAAAGTCGCTGATGGTAACCGTGCGATCATTCAAGTTG
>JAUHYS010000108.1 GCA_030426445.1 bacterium | reverse complement strand
AGATCTGTACCAATAATAATCACATCACTGAATTTTTCAGACATGTAGGGGTGTTTAGCACCCCCAGTAAAAATGGCAAGTGGGAAAAGCTTTGGGATGGCTTCATCTCTTCGTTGAACCCTTTTTTTCCTCCCTCAATTTTATAAAATAATGTAGGGGCGCTGCTTGCCGCGCTTAAAACCCCCTTCTCCCTTGAGGGGAGAAGGTTGGGATGAGGGTGATTCAATAACCTTTTCCCCCTCACCCGCCCTATGGGCGACCTCTCCCTCCAGGGGAGAGGTGAAGGGTATAGAAAAATTTAAAATGCTCTAGGGCGCAGCGAGCAGCGCCCCTACAATTTAAAATATTAAATATTATAAGGCGTTTAACTATTGAATTTTTTTCATGCGATAAGAATGCAAATGACAAATTGCAATGGCCAGAGCATCCGAAGCATCGGTAAAGGCCGTTTCGGGCAGCTTTAGTAAGGCCTGGACCATTTTTTGGATCTGCTCTTTGGTGGCGCGGCCATATCCAGTCAGCGCTTGTTTGACTTGTGTAGGAGTGTATTCATATAGGGGAAGTTGGAATTGGTGGGTGGCCACCATGATGGCCCCACGAGCATGGCCTAATTTAAGCGAACTCATGGCGTTTTTGGCCACAAAAATATCTTCGAGTGCTACCATGTCGGGAGCATATTTTTGGATGATTTCAGAAATTTTTTCGTGAATATGACTGATTTTTTTATAAAAGGGGGCTTTTTTAGGAGGGAAGATCCCTCCATTATCAATATGAATAATGTGGTTGTTGCGTTTTTCTAAAATACCATAACCCGTGATCTGGGTTCCAGGGTCAATGCCCAATATCCGCATGATTTATGAATATTTCTCCATATCTTCATCCGAAATATCAAAGTTGGCGTAAACTTTTTGGACATCGTCATGGTCTTCGAGATTTTCCATCAAGCGCAACATTTTTTCGGCGGCGTCTCCACTTAATTGAATCAGGTTTTCTGGGACCATTGAAACGCTAGATTCCAAAATAGGGATATTTTGTGCTTTTATGGCCTCACAAACGTCTTCATATTGGCTGGGGTCGGTACTGACGCTAAAGGTTTCGCCTTCATCCACTAGGTCTTCTAAGCCGGCATCCAAGGCGGCTTCCATAATTTGTTCTTCGCTAGCGGCAGATTTTTCGATAATGATGTTGCCTTTTTTGTGAAACATCCAGGCCACCGAACCGGACTCTCCCATATTGCCACCACCCTTGCTGAGTATATGACGGATTTCGGCTACACTGCGATTTTTATTGTCGGTCATGACTTCTACTAAAATGGCGACGCCACCCGGGCCATAAGCTTCGTAGGTGATTTCTTCATAATTGACACCATCCAGGTCGCCACTGCCTTTTTTGATCGCACGCGTGATATTATCGTGTGGCATATTTTGCGCCTTGGCTGCATCAATGGCCTGCCTAAGTCGCGGGTTGCCATCGGGATCGCCGCCTCCCATACGGGCTGCCACCGTGATTTCTTTGATCAGTTTAGAAAAAATTTTGCCGCGTTTGGCATCCAGGGCGCCTTTTTTTCTTTTAATCGTCGCCCATTTAGAATGACCTGACATAAACTACCTCATAATAGATAAGTGATTTCCTTTGATAACGAAGTTATTGTGATTTCTCAAGGAGAAATTAATTTCTTATATTCCTATTTAAAGAATTTAATAAATATGTTTGAAATAAGGGGAGGAATTTTCCACTATGAACCGTCCCCTGATGCAAAATCTCTTTGGTATTGACCGACGCTCGCTAGCCGCTTTTCGTATTGGTGTAGGGGTGATTTTATTATTGGATGTGATTAATCGCGCTTGCGGTGTTTTAGCTCACTATACCGATTTTGGGGTCTTGCCGCGGGTGGAGCTTTTGCAAAAGTATGTTGGTTTTTTTCAACTCAATCTTCATGCTGTGAATGGCACACTTTTTTTTCAAATCGTTCTTTTAATCATAGCAGGTATTTTAGCGTTTTTTTTGATTGTGGGCTATCGTACGCGTTGGATGACTTTTTTATCGTGGTTGATGTTGGCTTCAATCCAGGCACGTAACCCCATGATCTTACAAGCAGGGGATAGCTTGTTGCGCATGTTTTTATTTTGGGGAATGTTTTTGCCTTTGGGAGCCTGCTTTTCCATTGATCGTGCTTTGGATACGTCCGAAAAAAAACCTAAACAGGTGATTTTAAATCCAGCCAGTTTGGCTATCTTAATTCAGGTTTGTTTGGTGTATTGGTTTGGTGCGGCTTACAAGACCGGAGCGTCTTGGGGTTGGACTCAAGCTTCGGCCGTTTATGAGGCCTTGATGCTCGATCAATTTTCAACAGCTGTGGGAGAATACTTAAGGCAGTTTCCACAGCTACTTCAATGGATGACGCGTTATACTTATTGGTTAGAATTACTGGGACCCATTTTGGTCTTTCTGCCTTTTTATACTCAGCGTCTGCGCATTGCACTCGTTTTTTTGATGCTAGCTCTGCATCTGGGTTTTGCTCTCAATATGGAGCTTGGCCTGTTTGCTTATATTAGTATGGCTGGGTGGCTGCTCTTTTTGCCGACCTTATTTTGGGATAAGATTTTTGCGCGACTCAAAACGCCACAAAGATTAGGCCTAAAGATTTATTACGATCGAGACTGCGGATTTTGTAAAAAATGGGTTTATATTTTAAAAGAGTTTTTACTGTTGCCCGAAACTCAAATAGCAACAGCGCAGAGTGATGAGACCATCCGTCAAATCATGGAGCGTGAAAATTCTTGGGTGGTGCAAGACGCTGCAGGAAAAAACGATATTCGCTTTGATGGTATCATTACTTTATTGCGGCACTCTCCCCATAAAAGAATCTTTGCTCCACTACTAAAGCTTTGGCCTATTTATCCTTTGGGACAAAAGTTTTACGCTTGGGTGGCCAATCATCGGATACAGGCTTCAGCTTGGTCACGCTTTATTAAATTTCGTGAACAAAATTGGAAAATTTCCAGTACTCAACATGTACTCGTGATTTTTTTATTAGCTTGTACTTTATGGTGGAACTTTCATCCTTTTGTAAAAGATGAGTTAAAACAAAAAATTCCGAATCCCATATATTGGGTCGCACACAGTTTTCGCTTAGAACAAAAATGGAATATGTTTTCGCCGCGGCCAACTTTAAATGATGGTTGGTATGTACTAGCAGCGACTTTAAAGGATGGGACGCAAATCGATTTAATGAAAGAAAATCAGGTTTTAAATTTTAAAAAACCTAAAAATGTTTCCGCGACTTATCCCAATCAGCGTTGGCGTAAATATATGATGAACTTAAAAAAGAAACGGGAGCATTTACCTTTGTTTGCTAGTTATCAATGTCGCTTATGGAATCAATTTTATCAAAAAGAAAATACGTTAAAAGGTTTAGAGATTTATTTTATGCAAGAGACTACTCTTCCTTATCCCCAAAAATCTAAAATCAAAAAAGAGCATTTGTTGAGTTATCAATGTGATAAGAAAGAGAAATAAACTTAATAAAATAGCCCTTATTGACAATACACCTTTTTATTAAATATAATGTGTATAAAAATAAAGATGGAGATTTTTTAATGAAACGAACCAATGTTGTCGTAGACGAAAAATTAGTTCAACAAGCTCTTAAAGTGACAGGTGAAAAAAGCTTTCGTGGCTTAGTTGATTTTGCCTTGCGGGAAATTTTGCGCCGCCAGCGTCAAAAAAAATTATTACAATTTCGTGGAAAAGTTAAGTGGGAGGGTGACTTGGAGCAAATGAGAAATACACGATGACAAAACTCCTTATGGTCGATACTTCGGTTTGGATTGATTTTTTCAATGGAAGAATCACTTCTGCAGTAGAAAAAATGACTCAGGCTATTGAAGAAGAAATCGACTTATATCTCTGTGGCCCGATTAAAATGGAAATTTTGCAGGGTATTCGCAGTGATGTGCAATTTAAACAAATCAAAGCTGAGTTAGACAGTCTTTATTATTTAGAAGCACGAGAAGACCTTTTTACACAATCGGCAGCCTTGTACCGAAAACTCAAACAGAAAGGCCTGACAATTCGTAAATCGATGGATTGTCTTATTGCCAGCTATGCAATTCACTATCAGGTAAGCTTGCTTCATCAAGATAGAGATTTCGATTACATTGCCAAACATTCAAATTTAAATATTTTTTCCTGATTAAATTTTCACTTCTTTTTCATTTTTCCTTCATCTACTTTTCAAATGCATCCTCTTAAATCCAAAATGGGTCAAAACTTTTTTATCAAAAGGATTTATTATGGAAGCAAATCATTCACAAATTACCGATTCAACGACTAAAAAGTCTCCAACTTGGGATTCCAGGTTGATGTTAGTCGGAAAAATGTTCTTAATTGGATTTTTAGCGCTATTGTTGGGGATTCCTCTACTGTTTATTCAATTCATGGTTTCGGAACGTCAAGACAGACAAGTCGAAGTCAGCCGAGAAATCGCGGCCACCTGGGGAAGAGAACAAACCATCATGGGTCCAGTTTTAGTGATTCCCTATAAAAAATATTATCGTGATGAAGATAATATTGATCGCTATTCGGTTTCTTTATCATATTTTTTACCAG
This sequence comes from bacterium, assembly GCA_030426445.1. GTDB lineage: Bacteria > UBA10199 > UBA10199 > DSSB01 > DSSB01 > JACKPJ01. Next base: position 2,376 of record JAUHYS010000108.1, on the reverse strand, counting down.
AAAATTTACAAATGACTTCAAATTTAAAAAGTCAGTTGCGTCAACGCAGCATCTTTGAAGTTCCGGTTTATGAAAGTTTATCTGAAGTCAGTGGCTCCTTTAAAAAACCTGACTTTTCGCAATGGGCGATTTCTGAGCAAGATGTTTTATGGGATCAAGCTTATATACTTTTAGGTTTGTCCGAGATAAAAAATTTACAAAATAAAAACTATCTTGATTGGAACGGAAAAAAAATTGAATTCCGCCCTTTAAGAGATAGCAAGGGTCTATTTGATAAAGCCTTGCGTGCCCAGATTAATTATATTGACCCACTGCAGTCTTCCTTTTCTTTTAAAACGAAATTAAGTCTTACCGGAAGTTTAGCCTTTTCCATGGCGCCTTTGGGAGAAGAAACGCATTTAAAAGTAAGGTCGGATTGGCGTCACCCCAATTTTTCGGGCTCGATCTTACCGGTTTCTCGGCAGATTATCGATGAGGGACCCGAGAGTGGATTTACCGCAGAGTGGAAAGCCATGGCTTCTAATCGAGGTCTCCCGCTACAATGGTTACAGAGAGAATTGCATGAGAGCAATATTAGGCAAGAGGCCTTTTCGGTGGCCCTGGTTAACCCGGTGAACAACTATCGCTTGACCACGCGCTCAAATAAATATTCGATGCTTTTTGTTTCATTGACCTTTTTGACTTTTTTTCTTTTTGAAATTTTTAATAAAAAAGTCAAAGTGCACCCCATCCAGTATCTATTTGTGGGTTTTAGTCTTTGTATCTTTTACCTGCTGCTACTTTCGCTTTCTGAGGTTATCGGCTTTAACTATGCTTACTTAAATGCTGCAGCCGCCATTGTGATCTTGATTACTTTTTACAGTGTACGCATGTTAAAAAGTATTTGGAAAGCCTTGGTCATGGGAGCTGCACTTTCAGGCCTTTATCTTTGTTTGTATATCTTATTACAACTAGAAGACTATGCCCTTTTAGCTGGTTCAATCGGTTTATTTGCCATCCTGGCCAGTATTATGTTGGTAACCCGAAAGGTCGATTGGTACCGTTTGTCGGTAGAAAAAGATGAAGGGTGATAGGGGGCGTCATGAATCGCAACGAAACATTTTATTCAAACTGGAGAAGAGTCCTACTCTCTTACTTACCCATTATACTTTCCACTTTGTTTAGCCTGGTCTTAGTTTTCCTAAGATCAGGTTATTCCAATACCATTATATATTATTTCTTGGTTTGGAATTTGTTTTTGGCTTGGATTCCTTTGTCGATTTCCTTTTTGCTCAACTGTTTTAAAAAACAATTTATAAAAAGTCATTGGCTTAAATTGATTTTTCTTCCCTTATGGCTCTTATTTTTCCCCAACAGCCTTTATCTTGTGACGGACTTTCTTCATTTAACACCTAAACCTCCAGTGCCACTTTGGTTTGATATGCTTTTACTTTTGTCTTTTTCCTGGGCGGGGTTATTGGTGGGCTTTGTATCTTTAAAAAGTATTCAAAAACTTCTCTCTGCCTGCTATGGAAAAACATGGGCCTGGATCTGTACTTTTCTTATCTTGTTTCTTAGCAGCTTTGGTATTTATCTGGGAAGATTTTTGCGATGGAATAGTTGGGATATTTTTTTTAATCCGGTCGGAGTTTTAGCAGATGTGGTTCCGCGAGTTTTTATGCCCTTGCAATACCCCAGTAGTCTTGCTGTCACCGTTTTGTTTTTTGGATTTTTTCTGGTGGCCTACCTGGCTTTTTATTTTAGAACCGTTTCAGCAGTAAGTGATGAAAATGGTTGATAAAAAATGAATTTTTAAATCACTTGTTCAGAAAATAAAATCAGTTTACAATTTTATATTGAGTCATCCCCGCGAAGGCGGGGATTCATAGGATTTGAAATCAATAGATTCCCGCTTTCGCGGGAATGACATGACTTATAAGTCACACTAAAGAAAAGTTTAACATGCTTTAAGGTAGGTCAATCTTTATGTCAGGCTCTTCCAAGTCTTCAAATGAAAAAGCCATTATTGCCTATATTGCCCCAATGGGAACAGGCCTGAGTGAAGTTAATCGAGTTTTAAAACAGATTTTCAAAAAATATAAAATGGATGTCTGTGAAATCAATTTAAGTGATCATTTTCAAACTTATCCCAAATCCAATAAATATCAGGAATTAAAATATAAAATGAAAGAAGGAGATGCAATCTGCAAAAAGCAAAAAGACGGGGCAGCCTTGATTAAACTTGCTTCAGAAAAAATAAATCAACTCTTTAAAAAAAAACGATGTTCTGTTTTGTTGTTAAGACAAATTAAGCGCGTAGCAGAACTGAGGGCCCTGCGTCAAAAATATGGGGATGGGGTCTTTTTACTCGGGCTTTATGCTCCCAAAGCAAAAAGA
>JAUHYS010000107.1 GCA_030426445.1 bacterium | reverse complement strand
AAGCACTTGTGGAGAAGAAAGATCTTTTTGAATTTGTTCTATAGCCTCGTTGTAGCGCTCTGCTGCAAGGTAGGCCCGACTCAGTTCATTATTATTAATTTGAGCTTGAATGTTCTTCGAAAGTTTTTCTGCTTGCTGGGCAGTGCTTTCAAACGCAAGAATGGCCGCTTGAGTTTTTCCTTCTTCCAAATCCAAATAAGCTAAAAAATTTTGACTACGCAGATCCAATACAGGGTCCACTTGCCCGCTTTCGTTTAATAGATTTAAAGTTTTTTCTAAATGTTTGCGCGCTTCTTCGTAGCGATTTTGTCTAAGGTAAACCCAAGAGCGCAAGCCACAGACTTTGGCTTGTTTCCAGAGCTTTTCTTGAGCTCCAAACCATTCTAGGTGGTCTTCTAGAACTTGTTCTAAAGCTTTTAAGGCTTGTAAAGCCTCTTGGTTTTTTCTCTCTCGGGCAAGTTGAAGGCAATAAAAAAGTTGTTCTTCCCAATCTTGAGAAGAATCTATTTTTGGAGATTTTTTAAAATCATAACTGACTAAGCGCAGGCCAAGCTGTTCTAAACTAGGTGGGGTTTCTCGAAACAGAGCCAAGTTCCACTTTCCGGATGAGTCCATGATTCTGTGATTTTTAACTAAGTTTTGTAAGGCTTTTTGAACACGCTGTGTTTTTCCTTTGCTGGCTTGGTAAAGTGTTTTTAGCAAGGGTGGAGGAATTTCTGGGTTATGCGTGATGTCCTTGAGATAATCATTGAGTTCTTCAATATTGAATGGCTTTAGTTTGAGTACTTGAACATGAGAAAGTTTTTTTAACTTGTTTTGTTGTCTTTTATAAAACTCTGGGGTGCAAGTAAGGATTAAGTGTGTTTGTGATTCCAAACAGTTTGTAAAAATTTTTTCTAAATCGTTTTTTTCTAGTGTAGCATCCATTAAACGGATATTGGGCTGACTGGGTTTGTGTATTTTGCATTTTGATCTGGAGCTTCACAAACATGAAGTCCAAAAAGTTCGGCTTCGTATTTTAATTCATTTAATAGGGCATTTTGTCCCCAGCCATGTTCTCCAAGTAAAAGAAGGAACTCAGGTTCTTGTTGGTTTGTTTTTTTTGAATGAATATTTTTTAAAAAAGCTTTGCAAGCTTGCAGTGTTTCGCGTCTTCCAATCCAGCTTTCTGGAATCCTAGTAACCGATGGAATAAAAGAAGTGATTTCCCCTTTGCTTTCTAAAAATTGAATGCAGGCCTCTGCGGAATAAATGCGATGTTGCGGGTTTTTTACCAGCATGCGTTCTAAGAGTTGACTCCATACTGGAGGAATTTTTGAATCGAGAAGAGTTGCTGAGGAAGGCAGATGCTGAAGATGAGCTTGTAGGGTTTCTGTGAGATTGTCTCGGACAAATGGATTAGCTCCAGTGAGTAATTGGTAAAAGATAACGGCAAGCGCATAGAGGTCGCTGCGTTCATCGACGGATTCCTTGAGGATTTTTTCAGGTGCCATATAGGCAGGTGTTCCTCCGCTGAGGGCTAGCTTGGGATGGGATAAGCCAAAATCAATGAGTTTGAGTTGAAGTTCTTGGTTGTCTGTTGTGAAAACCAACAGGTTTTCGGGTTTGAGATCACCGTGAAGTACCTGATGTCGATGGAGATAGGCCAGGCCTTGTAGCGCTTGTAGAAACAGATTTTGTTTTTTGTTTAAATCAAGTGTGAGTTTTTCTGAGGCTAGAGAATGGCCAGCAATGAGCTCCTGAGTATAGTAAAAACGTTGACTTTCTGGATCTTGGCCGAAATCAAATAGCTGGACAATGTTTTTGTGATGAAGACCTTTGAGTAAAGCAAATTCAAATTTAAAGGCGCGAACTTTTTGTTCTTCACTTGTCTTTTCTTTTGTTTTCTTTTTAAGGAGTTTTAGTGCGAATTCCTTTTCTTTAAAGGAAACTCGATAAACCTCACCACTTTGCCCTGAGCCCAACAGCTCTAAAACTTCGAATTTATGATCAATTATTTTTAGATTTGAATTTTTCATTTAAATTTTATATATAAAAATTTTAAATTATTAAAATTATATTTAATTATGATTTTTATATATAATAATATTTATTTTATTAAAAATCAACTCCTCAATTTATATTAAAAAACAGGTCTCAAATATTTTTTAAAAAATTGTTACAAAAAAAATATTAATAATATTAATTAGTTAACAATATAAACTTATTTATTTAAATATTAAAATTATATTTGGCACAAAGGTTGCATTATCTTTCTAGTGAGGTCGCTGGTAATAAAACCAGCAAAAAGTGGAAAATTAAAAAACCATTTTTGAAAATATAGAATTATGAAAAGTCGCGTTTTAATAAGAGATTGTCGAGGTGATTGGAGTGCCCCTCGATAGTATCAAGTTAAGCGCGGCTTTTTATTTTTTGGGGGATTTTATACCTTTAAAAGATTGGTTTAAACCGAATATAAAACCGTTGCGTTAGTTTAAAATTTGCATCATAACAATCAATCAAAAGATAAACACAAATTTTAAAGGATAGATCTTAAGATGGGTATCTATAAAAAAATGATTAAGAATTTCTTTTTAGTCTTACTGACTAGTTTTTTCATCATTGCTTCGATGGTTCATTGTGGGGGAGGCAGCCCGGGCCCTAATATTCCCGCACCTGTAGGAGAGCTTATGTCCATTAGCAGTCCTGACCTTGAAGGGCTTGTTAAAGTCACGGGTATGAATGGCGCAGTCTTTCCTCAAGCGACCGTTGTCGTCACAAATAAGAGTAAGCATGAAGGAGACAGCCTCATCAAAGATCTAAATAAGGCAGGAGATCTAAGACAAGAAAGCATTACTACTCAAGCTGCGACCGTGGCCGATATTAATGGTTCCTTTGAAGTTTATGTTCGAGCGGACATTAAAGAGGAGGTTGCGGTGGTACAGATACTTGAAGGTGAGCAAAGTGATGAAACCGAGCTCATTGTACCAGACAATACATTGAGTTTAAGGTCCAGCCTCAGCCACCTAAGTGTAAATCCATATGATAACCTTGCGGTTATGATAGGCAATGATGATCAAAATGGCTTAGTGTATATGCTAAAGTATAGTCCGGTTATACCTCTTTATAGTCATCAGGAACCCACAATTAAACTGGATCAAAGCAATCAACTTTCTAAAGTGGCCGTTCACCCTTTTAAAAGTATCGCCTTAGCTATTTCGGAGAAAGATAATTTATTGATTTATTTTTCATTAAACGAAGGGGCAAGCTCGGAGAGCTTTAGTGTCAATTCACCTCTTTCTATCACTATTCAACCCGATGTCGAGCTTGCTGCCTTGGGTTTACAAGGGAAGAGCTCTATTCAACTTTATGATACTCTCAATCATAGTCTGAGTTGTGAAGTCACCATTAATAACTCTTTGGGGGACTCAGAGCATGTTCAAACTAAATTTGTGGATATTCAACTAGACAACCAGGAAAATATTAAATTTGTGGCCGCTTCTGAATTTGATGATGGGTCTGTGATATTGAGTAAAATCTCTTTTTCAAGCTGTGAAAATCCCATAGCAGGCATGACTCAAGTGTTATTACCTCAAGGTATCGAGCTTTCAGGTATGGCGAGCTTTGACTTCGGAAATAAAGCCTTGGTCAGTGATGGAAATAGCAACCGTGTTTATTTAGTTGATTTAGTCAATTTAAAACTCATTCCCATTATTGTAGGGGAGACCCCGCATGAAATCATTATTGATGAACTTTATAACAGCGCCTATGTAGCGAATGTAGGGGATAACTCGGTTTCTTTTATCGACTTGTTAACTCGAGAGGTCAAAACCAAAGAGCATATTGGTTTGATGCCGAGTACCTTAGGACTTTTTTATAATTTAGAAGAAGCGGCGGTCTTCTCAAGTTTTGATAACTCGGTCGTGTTTATAGATTTAGATTTTTAGTTTGGTGATATGGGCAAGAAAGGCCACCTTGGGCGAAACAGGGTGGCTTTTTTAATATTATGAAATATCGGAGCTTAGGTAAAACACAAATTAAAGTCTCTGAGATTGGTCATGGGACCTGGGCAATGGGCTTTATGTGGGGAGAGCGTCGAGACGAAGATGCCATTGCAGCACTTAAAGAAGGCTGGAATTTGGGTATTAATTTTGTGGATACAGCCTATTTATATGGTCAAGGTCACTCTGAAAGGCTTATAGCAAAAGCAAAATCTCAAAGTGAGCATGCTAAAAATTTATTCATTGCGACAAAGTGTCCCCCAAAGTCACGTGGTTGGCCCCCTCGACCAGGCACATTATTTCGTGAGGCTTTTCCCTTAGATCACCTTTTAGCCATAACAGAAAAATCTCTCAAAAACTTACAAGTCGAGCAGCTAGACTTGCAGCAACTTCATGTCTGGTTACCCCAATGGTTGCAAGAGGAGGAGTTTCCTCAAGCTATTGAAGAGCTTAAAAAAAGAGGGTGGATTAAATATTTTGGGGTTTCTTTAAATGATCACGACCCAAATTCAGGTTTGGATTTAGTTAAAAGTGGCTTAGTTGACAGCATTCAGGTCATTTTTAATTTATTTGATCAAACTCCACGTGAGAAATTATTTCCACTTTGCCAAGAAAATCAAGTGGGAGTGATTGCTCGAGTGCCACTGGATGAAGGGGGCTTAAGCGGCTCACTCAGTCCACAAACTCAGTTTGTAAAAGGTGACTGGCGCCGTCATTATTTTAAAGGAGAGCGTTTAAAAGAGACTTGTGAGCGAGCCGAAAAATTTGATTTTTTAATGCGCCCTCCAGTAGAAAGTTTGGCTCAAGCAGCGATTCGATTTTGCCTTTCAGAACAGGCTGTTTCTACCGTAATTGTCGGAATGAGATCGGTGAATCATGTCAGCATGAATGCATCGATTTCCGAGATGTTAGATTTTTCTCCAGAAGAACTCGAAAAAGCTCATGCACTTGCTTGGCCAAGGAACTTCTACCCTAGTTTTCCTTAGTAAGATGGCCTTAACTTTCAAATAAAAAAATCCCAGTTGGTTCTCAACTGGGATTGAATAAAATAATTTTTTCTCTTTTCTCTTTAGAAACGGTATGAAAACTCTGCGGCCACTCCGTGAGAAAGAGAAGTGGTGTCGCTGAGAGACACAGGGCCAATAGCAGTTCGAGGGCCTTGATTGGTTGCATAGATAAAATAGTCTAAACGGTACTCAAGTTTTAACTTGGCATCATCTGTGATATTGTAACCAAAACCTACTAGAAAGTTATGTACCTGTTGGTCAATGCCGGTGACGACTCCTTGGACGTCATGAACATAACCATAGCTTGCGAAGAGATCCCAGAGTTCATTGACTTGCCAATCGGCGACCAAGAGACCACCTAGAAACTTAGCATTTGGGCCAGTGATTCCGGTAAGATTATTGCGTTGGTAATAAATACCTTCACCTGCGAGTAAGAAATTTTCAGTGAGTTTTATCGCAAAGTCTAAGTCAACTAAATGATCCCAATGTGCATTTTGTCCTTGCTCGGGTCCAGCCATATAAGAAAGCCCAATGGTACTGGCGGTTTCTTCTTCTCCCCAGTTAAAGCCGAAACGCATTCCAAAGGAAGGGATGGCACTGTCTGCTGTTCCTGGGCCAGTTCGTGGGCCCGCTAAGCAAGTTCCGCCTAATTGTAAACAATCGAAGATATTATTCATCATATAGACACTTAAGTCGATACCATTGTCAAAATCCCAATACATCTTAGCCCCGGTAACACTGGTTGGGGTTAAAAAATTATAGATGTTAGGGAAGGAGATGGTGGGATTGTCGATACGGTCAACGACATAATAGCCCACGGGTGCATTGAAGCGACCAATAGCGAGTTCTCCGCCAAGAATACCAACTGTTAAGTAAGCTTGTTCAACGACAAAGTTTGATCCTTCGGTTGCGCGACCACTACCGGAAAGTGCGCGTCCAAAATCAAGATCTGCTCGCAGGCGGATATTTTCTCCAAAACTTTTTTCGATATCGATTTCTACCTGATCAAGATAAAAGTTGAAAGTATCACGATTAGGTGCACGAAGCCCGCGTTCTAAGGCGAACTCCCCACCAAAACCCATTGCATTTCCATCATCGTGTTGCCACCCTGTCAATACAGTGGCATGACCACTGATATCAATGGGCGCTTCTCCTGCAGAAACACTACCTGTCATTAAAGCAAGGATAAATGTCCCTGCTATGGTGAGTATTTTTTTCATGTTTTCGATCTCCTTCTTCTCCATTGTGTTTTGTATCTCCCTCATAAAATTTTTTAACCGCGCATAAAGGCGTGCGCTCTTCTAGCCGTCTATACATTGACTGTCAAGTGTCCGCCAACGCCTTTGACTAAAGAGGTTTCTAAGCTATGGCCCAATGTTAAGCAAAAAATGAGCCTAGATAATTATTTTTTTTTATTTATTTTTCAACAAGTTGCATGGGGGGTATTTAATGTGGATATTTTTTTGCCTAAAAATAAATCAGTTAATTCAATTTTTGCTTATTTTTTTTGCAAAATGATTTCGTGGGATTTTTGAGGAGTTTTTAACAAAAAATATGTATAAAAAAAGCCTAAGTCATGTGACTTAGGCTGAATTAAATTAAACAATCTAAATGTCTTATTTAGAAACGGTAACCCATTTGCATTAAGAAACCATGAGATATGGAACTTTGGTCGCCAGCTGTTAAAGCATTGGCAACGGCTGTACTGTAATTACGCATATCGAGTCGGTATTCCATTTTTAGGTTGGCATCATCAGTGATGTTGTAGCCAAAACCTAAGGTAAAGTCATGGATTTGTTGGTCTAGACCTGTGTAAGCTCCTGTTGGGTTAATGTCGTGGATATATCCATAACGGAAGAATAAATTCCACGCATCACTTGCAACCCAGTTGAGTAAGAGGTTACCAGCTAAAACTTTACTGCTAGGTAAACCGGTGAAATCACGTCCATTGATATCCACAAAACCAGTATCATCAATTCGGAAAATACCTTCACCTGCTAACATGAGGTTTTCGCTAAACCATAAAGTAAAGTCTAAATCAAATAAGTGGGTGAGATGATCGTTAAAACCGTAGTTCTCTGGACCACCTGCATAGCTAA
>JAUHYS010000106.1 GCA_030426445.1 bacterium | reverse complement strand
AATATGAGTTTGGCATTGGCAGGAGTGTTTGCGACTCTTTATTTTTGGGATTTGCGCATTAGTTTAGGTTTCTTTTTAGGCTCTCTGATTACAGTGCTCAATTTAAGGCTTTTAAAATGGATTGTGGGGGGCTTGACGCAAGAAACCGTGAGTAAAGGTAAACTCCTAGGGCAAATTTTACTAAAATTTTTTGGATTATTCGGCGCCATTGGTTTAGTCATCGTTTATTTAGATATTCATCCCATTGCCTTGCTGGCAGGAGTTTCCACCGTTGTTTTGGCAATTTCTTTAGAAGGCATTTTCGGATTATTTAGGAGAAGCGAAGCATGTTAGATAAATTTTCTTGGTTGGGCCATCTCTTTCATTTAGATGCGCATAGTGTACATATTCATCATTTGGTCGCTGTCACTATTTTAATGACGCTTTTGGGTCTCATTGCTTTTGTTCGATTGCGACAAACCGAAAAAGCACTCATACCAGATGGTAGTATCGGTATGGCCAGTATTTTTGAGGTCGCTGCTGAAAAACTTTTGGGTCTTTTAGAAGGTATTATGGGTAAACAGCATGCAAAGCATTACTTGCCCGTGGTTGGCTCGATTTTTATTTTTATTTTTGTTTCTAACTTAATTGGTTTAATTCCCGGAGTTTTACCCCCGACTGAAAGTATTAATACTACTTTAGCTTTTGGCTTTTTTGTTTTTATCTATTTTAATTATGTCGGTATTAAGACCCAAGGTTTCGGCCCCTATTTAAAACACTTTGCGGGTCCGATTCTTTTATTAGCCCCTCTTATTTTTGTTTTAGAAATTATTGGAATTATCGTACGTCCGCTTTCTTTAGGGATGCGCCTTTATGGAAATATTTTTGGGGATCACTTGGTGCTCAGTATTTTTTCTGGTTTAGTGCCTTATGTGATTCCAGTTGTGTTTTTACTGATTGCGACCTTTGTGTCCTTTATGCAGGCCTTTGTTTTTTCACTACTCACAGCGATTTATATTACCTTGTCGCTACCGCATGAAGAGCACCATTAATCATGCCTTTTAGGGGCATTGTCTGAGTGCAATATTTTAAGTTGCTTTCGGTAGAATAAACCAAACTATCAATATCTAAAGGAGATATATTATGAAAAAAGTATTCACGTTTATCGGTGGATTTTTTGCAATGCTTTTAACCAGTGCAGTCGCTTTAGCTGAGCCTGCAGCAAGTTCTGGCGGTGGATCCGACAGCAGTATCTGGTATGCAATCACTGCAGCAGCAACCATGAGTATTGCTTCAGCCTTTGGTGCACTTAGTCAGTCCAAAGCTGCTTCGACTGCTTTAGAAGCTATCGGACGTAACCCTAGCGCTGCCGGAAAAATTCAAACTCCCATGATTATTGCTTTGGCTCTGATCGAGTCTTTGGTCATTTACGGTTTGGTTATCGCTTACTTGATCCAAACTCGTATTCCGACCGTTGGTTAGTTTTTGATAAAAAATTAATTGCAAATTTTGAACTCCATTTTTGGAATGATGTTTCCGGAAATGGAGTTTTTTTATATATGATCTTTTGTGGCCGGTTCCGTGTGCACGACTACATCCACCACTTCTGGAATCTCTTTTTTAATTTTTTCAATGACCTGGTGGGTAATATTATGGGCTTTATCTAGATTTATATTTGCATCTACATGAATATTTAAATCTATAAAAATAGATGTGCTATGCCCACGGCTTCTGACATGGTGTGCATCTTTGACACCGGATACTTGCATGGCAATGTTCTTGATTTGTTCGGGGTCAATTTGAATATGGTCCATTAAAGTATTGAGGCTTTCACTAATAATTTTATAACCGCTATAACCGACCAATACAGCAATGCCGCTAGCGGCTAAGATATCCAACCACGCTAATCGAAAATAACTTCCAACCAAAGCAATGATGACCGCCAATGAGGCGTAAACATCGCTTCGAGTATGCGCCGAGTCCGAAGTCAAAATTTGGCTGTGGAGCTCGTGTCCTTTTTTATGCTCGTAATGGCTGACTGTATAATTAATGAACATACTTAAAAACATGATGGCAAAGCTGCCTATATTGACCTCGGGAATCTTTTGATAAAAAAAGCGTTCGTAGGCACTGGAGGCGATTTCGTAGCAAGCTAAAATCAACATTCCAGAAATAAACATTGAGGCAATTGCCTCAGCCTTACGGTGCCCGTAAGGATGATCATGGTCAGCTGGTTTAGTCGCAAAAGAAATCGCAATCAATCCGATGACGTTGGAGCTTCCGTCTAAAAGTGAGTGATAGCCATCGGCAATCATGCTGAGGGTATCTGTCAGGTGACCGTAACCAAGTTTTAACGCTGCAACCAAAAAGTTAAGCCATAAAGTAATCCATAGCACTTTTTGGATTTGCTGACGACGGCTCCGAGAATTGGGTTTTTTGTTCATGAAGGAATTTTAGCGGAATGTTTTGCGAAGTGACAAGCTTTAAGTCTTGTTTTATTTAACTGCAGTCATTACTTAAAAGCATTGACTAAAGCCATACTGAGACCTTCCCAATAAGTGATCACAGCCAGGCCGATCAGCAATAAAGCCAGAAAAGGCAAACAGGTCTTATAAAGGTAGGTAATGCTCTTTTTAAAACGGATGCTGGAGATAAATAAATTAATTCCCACGGGTGGCGTGATGTAGCCAATTTCGAGGTTGGTTAAAAAGATAATGGCAAGATGGACTTCGTTGATACCAATACTTTTGGCTACCGGTAAAATAATAGGGAAGACCACCATAATAGCCGAAAAAATATCCATGAAGGCGCCAATGATCAGTAAAAATACATTGAGTGCCAATAAGAATAATATTTTATTTTCTTTGCCAATATATACCTGAATCCATTCCAGCATTTTATCGGGAACTTTTTGGTCAATGATAAAACTGGTAAAGCCTAAAGCAATGGCTAAAATAATGAGAATGGCTCCCACTAAAACCATGCTTTCTTTGGCAATGCGCGGGAGGTCTTTTGTAAAAGAAATTTCGCGATGAATTAAAACCTCCACAATAAAAACATAGATCGCTGTGATAGCTGCGGCATCCGAAGCAGGGAAGTACTTTCCATAAACTCCAATAAGGACAATTAAAGGAAGAGGGATTTCCCAGGCAGAATCTTTGATAGCTGCAACCAGCTCTTTTGCATCAAATTGATAGGAGGCTTTGGGGATTTTTCTGCCTTTAAAAATAGCATAGCCTGTGAGTAGCGCAACCAGCACAGCACAAGGTAGCACGCCTGCCAGATAAAGCTCTTCGATATTAATATTACTGACGGTGCCCAATAAAATAATTGGCACCGAAGGGACCAACAGTAAACCCAGAGAGCCGCAGGAAGTCATTAAGCCCGAAGCAAACGACTCGCCATATTGTTCTTTGACCATCATGGGATAAAGCAAGCCACCCAATGCAATAATGGTGACACCCGAAGCGCCGGTAAAGGCGGTAAAAAAAGTGCAAGTCAAGATGGCGATAATGGCGAGGGAACCGGGTAGCCAACCAAATAATGCTCGACTCAGACGGACCACTCGTTGAGGCATTTTGCTTTCGGCCATGAGATAACCCGCAAAAGTAAAGATCGGAATGGCATAAAGATAGGGAGCTTTGACAAGCCGACTGATTTCGATGCTGATGGCAGAGGAGTCTTGACCGTCATTCCAAAAAGCAATTAGGGCTGCGGCACCAAAGACGATGAAAAGAGGGGCGCCAGCCATGGCAATTGCAAGAATACCGGAAGCAATACGTGCAAACACCTATCGACCTTCCTCTCTTGCTCGAAACAAAGTGGCAATATCTTCTAATGCGAGCATCATAAATTTAACGGTTATCAGTAAAAAACCAACGGGTAGGATGGACATGGCAAGCCATTCGGGAATTTTATCTATCCAAGGAATTCCAGAGACCAAATATTCTTGTGAGTTCATCTTCATTTGGATCATAAAACGGTAGGCCGCATTACATAAAAAAATCATGACCACCACACAGGCGGTATTGACCAGAAAACCCACGACTTCTTTGGCTTTTCGAGGTAAAAATTTGGCTAATATATCAAACTTGATGTGACTGCGTTGTTGAGTCGCTAGAGATGCGCCAAAAATGCCCACCCATAAAACCAAAGCGCGAATCAAGGGCAGGGCCCAGGTAAAGCCTCGCCAAGTATAGGTGAGGATAATTTGACTAAAGGCCAGCAAAACCATGGCTGTTAGTAAAAAAATAAGTAAGAAGCCTTCGATTTTTTGGAGAAATCGGCAAAAGGGCGTCCAAATTTTTTCCAGACCTTTTCCCAGAGATAAATGCACAATAAATTGCAGGGCTAGAAGCGCCAAAATAGGCAAAAAGATATAGAGCAAGAGGGTCTTGTCCCAAGACTCCAATGCGTCGCTAAGACCATTGAGGGAGTGCTCAAGCGGACCTGGCTTGTAGTTTTCGAACCATTGATATTCTTCGACAAGTTTCATAGCTAAAAGAGCTATGCCTTCTATGCGTTTATGGATAAAAGTTCAAGGGGAAATTATAGCTTAATTTTTTGGTAGTCCTCGAATTCCTACAGGCCTAAATGTCAAAATGGTCATTTTTTTGCCATTTTCTATGAGGAAAGCTGCACCATCTTTTTAACGAGTCATCTGACTGTCCACTCTACATCTTTTACCTCTAAACCTAGACCTAATAGGTCTTGAAAGATTTTTACGCATTCTCGACTATTTTTTTTAGTTCGAAAAACAGCTATAGGTTTCTTTCCAGTGGGAGTAACGAGTTCGATGGTTGAGCTCATTGAGATAAAACTTTGATAGTTGGTGACCATACGAATATTTTTAATTTCTGAAAAAGCCTCCGAAGAGAGCTTTTTGTCTTTTTTATAATACTCTAACTTTTTTTGTTGAAGATCTATTTTTACCCATTTCGCTCTTTTAGTCATGGTGAAGAAAATCATAAAAAGACCTAAAAAGAGGCCCGCGTAATAATGCAGTTCTGGGAAGAGTTTAGCATGTTCTTGATAATAATCAAAAAGCAGGTAGCCAAAAGTGCCTGTCATAATAATACCTAGTAGCATGACTAAAAAATTGGCCTTAGCTTTGTAGCGACAGATGATGATGCCGTTTTTTTCTGTCAATTCAAAGTTGGGGTTCATTTTTTTCTTTAGATCTTGAAGATTTTTTAAGAGTTCAGTTTGTTCCATGAGGGAGTTCCTGTTTTTTAGTTTTTTACTCTTCACCACCCACACTAAAATAAGTCGCTTGCGGATGATGAAAAACCATTGCTGAGACCGAGGCTTCAGGTTCCATCATAAAGCCTTCGGTGAGTTCCACGGCAATATCATTGGGCTTTAGCAAGTCAAAGAGCATTTTTTGATTCGCTAAATTAGGGCAGGCTGGGTAGCCAAAGGAATAACGCTTGCCGCGGTACTTGGCCTGAAAGCGTTGCATCATGGTGATGTCAACCGGATCGGGAAAGCCCCAAGCGTTGCGTAATTTGGCGTGCAATAATTCGGCATAGGCCTCGGCGGATTCCAAAGCCAGAGCTTGCAAAGCATGTGAGCGCAAATAATCGCCGCGTTGCTTCCAGTCTTCCGCTAGCTCGCGAATGCCCGTGCCCACACTGACGACAAACATCGCAAGGTGATCTTCGCCATCGGAACTAACAGGCTGTACATAGTCGGCGAGACAGAGTCCATCTGGTTTGGCCTGTCGGGGTAATTGAATGCGGGCGCAAATATTTTGAGAATTTTCGGATTCATAAATAAAAATTTCATTGCCTTGGCTGGAAACTTTAAAAAATTGATACACGGCTTGAGGTTTGAGGAGATTTTCTTTGCGGCATTGTGCTTTGAGTTCTTCCAAATTTTGCCAAATTTCTAAGGCTTTTTGAGCTTCGGAATCTTGCGCCATTAGCCTGCGCTTATCTGCTGAGCCCAATTGTTTGATCCATTTGCCTTTGATACCCAAGTGGCGACCCAAGAGCATTAAAGGATTGATGAACTTAAAAATTTCATCGATGGCTGTGTTTTTAATGAGGTGGCGCTCGTAGTCCGGTGCTGATGGAAGTTCAGATAAAATTTCAATTTGGGAAGAGCGTTCTGTTGTGGCTTGGATGGTCGTTTTGCTTTTTTGCTTATCTTCAGAGATTTCACTTTTTTTAACTTCAACTTCCTCTTTAAGTTTTGCAAATGCTTCGTTGTCACGGATTTGTTTGGCCAGCTCCAAGCCGTTCATCGCATCTTTGGCATAAGTGACAAAACCATCATAGGCCGCGGCGATTTTTTTATGGGTGAATTTTTCCGAGAGAGCAGCACCACCAACTAAAATCGGCGTTTGAATATTAGCCTTACTGAGATCGTCGGCTGTGATCACCATTTGCTGCGCAGATTTAACGAGCAAACCCGAAAGCCCCACAATGTCGGGTTGATGTTTTTGAATGGCGGCAATCAATTGCTCAGGAGGAATTTTTATCCCCAGATTAATGACTTCAAAACCATTATTGCTTAAAATAATATCCACTAAGTTTTTACCAATGTCGTGGACGTCCCCTTTAACTGTGGCTAAAACGACTTTACCTCGACCTGCGTTATCGGACTTTTCCATGAATTGTTCCAAATGAGCCACGGCGGCCTTCATAGCCTCGGCGCTTTGCAGAACCTCGGCCACAATGAGTTCATTATTATTAAAGAGACGTCCGACTTCATCCATGCCCGCCATCAGCGGGCCATTGATAATTTGCAAAGGCGCGTATTTTTTTCGAGCCTCTTCTAAGTCATCCACCAAGCCTTCTTTTGTACCTTCAATAATATAATGACGGAGACGTTCTTCTAAACTGAGATTAGATTTTTTTTCTTTAACTTTAGTTTTGGCTGCGCGGAAATATTCAGTAAAAGCCATGATGGGGTCTTCGCCACGGTTCCATAACAAGTCATCGCAGAGCTGTTTTTCGTTATCGGGAATATTGGGATAGCGCTCGAGATTTTCTGTATTAACCAAAGCTAAGTCTAAACCGGACATGACGCAATGGTGTAAATAAACCGAGTTGAGTACTTCGCGACCCGCAGGGGGCAAGCCAAAAGAAACATTGGAAATGCCGAGCACGGTTTTGACCTCCGGGAAGGCCTCTTTAATCATGCGAATGCCTTCGATGGTCTCGACCGCTGAGCCTTTATATTGTTCATCGC
>JAUHYS010000343.1 GCA_030426445.1 bacterium | reverse complement strand
AAAGGCACTTATTAAAAGCAGTAGGAGAATGATCTTAGGTGCTTTAGATTTCATATGAAGGTGCTCCTCAGTGGAGAGAATTGCCGATTTCTAATATTTAATAAAAACACAGCTAAAGCCTTACGATAACTAATTTTTTTAAAAATTGGCCCTCTTGCTTGGAGCTTTTAATCTTGTGCTTTTTACAAAACTTCGTAAAAAAAGCCGCAAATGTTACGGAGGAAAATTGACTCTTTGCAATAGCATTGGATAGATTGGGACGGTTTTAGGGGTACTTAGGTCTATGAAAAAAGTCATCTTGGCCATTTTAATGTTCAATTTATTATCGCTGACGGCGGTGGCAGATATTTGTCGTTTGGACAAAAAGGCGTGGGTTGAAAACTCGAAAGACCTGACTCCAAGTCTTAATAATAAAATTTCTCTCTTTGAAAACTTTAAACTGAGATATCAATCAAAAGGCGCCCGTAGAATTTCGCGAGCTATGACCGCCTCGGGTCCTGGGTATTGTGTTTATCAATTGCGACAAAAAACCAAGGCGACCTATCGAGATGAATTTACGGCCCCAGTATACCTTCTCAAATCTGGGCCCAAGTTAACTTTAGTTGCCGCTAATGATTTTGAATCTTTTGGTCCGAGAGGTATTACCTGTAGTGAGAGAATCAATAGTATTCGCACCCAGGCCCGTCTTAGACATGGCGATAATAATGTTATTCATCGCATGGAAGAGCGTCTTCTTTTAAGCTCTTCAACCATCGAGCAATGGTCCATGAAAAATGAAGTTAAAATCATGGGAAAGTACTTTTTAATTAAAGGTGAGGCCAAGAATCCTCAGTGGACTTCTGATTTTTACTGCCAGATTCAGGCCGAGTAATCTTATTTTGGGTTTCCCGAGGGAACTTTTGAGACCCAAGGATTGTCTTTTATAAAAAATCGAAGTTTCCAAAAACAAGCATCGTGTTTGGTGCCGATTCCTATCCGCGGTGTGCTTACAATATACTTTGTAGCAATCTCGTCGCCCGAAAGAACTTGAATCGGTTTTTTCTCTAAGTTGAGGCCATCATGCTTCTTATTTATATTGAGGGCCATACAAAGTTTGCCTGGGCCATTTGTCCAATCAATTTCTTTTTTACTCTTACGGCGCTTTTTGATGAGGTCTTGACCCGATAAAGGTTCAATAGCCCTTATTAGTACCGCTTCTGGTTCTCTCTCAGAGCGAGTCACAAAGTTGAGGCAATGGTACATTCCATAAATAAAGTAAACATAACTCGTTCCAGCTTTTTGCCACATGGATTCATTGCGCGGGGATCTTTTGCCGCCAAAGGTATGACAGGCGGGGTCTTTAAGGCCTAAGTAAGCTTCTGTTTCAACAATTTTGCAGAGAACTTCTGGTTCGCCTGGGTGCTGAACCCTTAGAATCTTCCCCAGGAGATCTTTTGCGACTTTTTTAGTATCTCGATCAAAGAACTCAGCTTTTATTATGTCAAAATTCGAAGGTTTCATGGCTTCCTATTCT
>JAUHYS010000105.1 GCA_030426445.1 bacterium | reverse complement strand
AGATTGGCAAGCTCTCGCCATCGCTTTAGTGAGAGCCGATTCCAAAAGGTTTAGAAATGTTGCAGATGCCTTAAGACAAATTGAAGAAAACAGTGAAAGTATTAAAAAAGTTGTCGGTTTAGGGGAACGAGGAAGTGAGTTTACGAGAGCTCGTGCCGAGGCTTTATCAAATAACACAATAGAAGAGGCAAAAGAGTTAGCCAGAGCTAAAGTAGAGAGCATGGGTAAAAAAGGGCCCAGTAAAGGTGGAAAATAATAAAAAACTAGTGTTAAAAGCTAATTAAAATCAAACAGATAAAGTTACACATTTAGATATGAGGAAATAAAACATGCCGGGAAGCACGACCATCGATTACCAAACACTACAAGTGGCCCATGCAATTATGGGCAACCATGCCTTTCTTGGGGCCGTGGAGGATCCCGCTAATTCCACTCAGCTTAAAGCAGCGTTTAGGGGAGAGCAAGTTCAGGTCAATTCAGACTTAATGACTGCAATGGTCGAGTTAAATGGATTAGTCGATGGTCTTGAGGCTTGTGAGACTCACATTGCGATTGATGCAGAGACCGCAGAAGCAACCGCCGCTGCCTTAAAATTTGTAAATTCATTGGGCAATGGCTTCGGGGCTTCCTTGATGGCTCAGGCCGTTGCTCGAGCGGAAGCGCAAGCCTTTCTTGAGCCAGGTGAGTCAGGGGCAGCCGCTTTAGCAAGACTGCAAGATAGTTTTGCCCGTGTGGAAAGGTCTTATTCGGATTTGGCAGGCAGTGGAGCTCAACAGGCTGAAGCTCTTCGAGCCCAAGCCGCTAGGTTTGTGACAGACTCTCAGACCTTTGCCAGGCAATTCTCTACTAGAGTTGACGCTAGTGCTTACCCATCACGTTACCAGTTGATGAGAGAGACGGTTGAGCGGATGACTCCGCAGCTTACAGAATTAGCTAGTCAGTCTAATGGCTTAAAAGAGTTGAAAAAAGCCTTATCAAATGGACATGCAAGTGCTTTAAGATCTCAAGGCATCTATTTAACGATTGTTAAGGGGAAAAATTTTGGAAACTCTTTAAGTCATGCAGAACGCTTAAGAGCAGAAAACTTAACAGCCATGGAGCAACAAGAAGGCTTGCCTCGTCCTAGAGGTCCCATGTCTTATGTGCCCATAGAAGTACAGATGAAAAATAGCAGATACGCACTGATTCTGGTTACCCAGGTTTCGCAAAAACCCATACAAAGAGTTTATGATAGTATTAACTGGTTAGCTTTTTTTGAAGCTGTGGCTCCTATCAACAGTCGTGCATTAGCAAACCCTGGTGCAGAAAGCCCTCAGGTAAAACAAGCCCTTGCAAGGGTAAAAGCAAGAAAAGCGGCGCTGATAACTGACCAAGTCAGTATGGCCGAGCTGAGTGTTCAAGATCTGAAGGCCGTTTTAACCTTGGCCCAACGTGCATTAGCGACGGTTTCCAATCACCGTCAGTCATCTCGTAATATCGTGGCAGCTTTGCAAACTTTATTAGATTTTCGCCGAGCGGGTCAAAGCTCGGAACCCAGCTCTCAACAAGTTAAAGCCATCTATGCCTCGCATCAACCTGTCAGATCCTTTGTCGATCTTTATCAGACAATTGATTGGCAAAAGGTTTTTCAGCGTGTTGAGACAATGGGAATCCACTATGAACTCTATGCTAAAAGGGCTGATTTATTGGCAGGTAAAGTCCCTTCATTAAGTCGTAGCGCCATAGAGGCCACTTATTTTAATCTTAGAAGAAGCCAAGCCCAAAACTTTGACCCTCTTTTAACGGGTAGCCTCGGCGCCTTGGCAACACTCACCAGTTTGAGCCATACGCATCCACATGCAGATAAAAGGCCCACAGCGAGTCAGGTACAAAGCACTTATGATGGCTACTTGAGAGAGATGAAGGATTTGGAGCCTCACTTTGCCCGTGCGCAGTTGCCTCAAGAAGCCAGTTTATCTTCGTTTACAAACGCGTTATTAAAAGAACCCTCTAAGCCAGAAAGCTGGCAAAAACTGGCAGAAGCCTTAGCAAGAGCAGGTGTTTATACAAATATCGATGCAGCTATCAAAGGGCTTAAGGAGGGTGACCCCAGAGTGGCAGAATTATTTGAAGCTCATGGTTTAAAAGCAGAGTACCTAGGGGCCCGTGAACAACACAGCGAGATGCTCAGAAAACTAGAAAAAAGAAGCATTCCAAGGCCTCAAGCAAGAGAAAGAGTAAGCGTACGAAAATAGATTTTTAGGGGGGTTCTATGCCTGACCCACAGGCCAGAGTTGTCGTTAACAGCAAGCACATCCAAATGGCACAGACCTTGATGGAGTACAGCCCTTTTAGGCAAATCTACGAAGATCCAGAGTTAGATTTTAACTATCGAGAAGCTCAAAACATAGCCGAAAAGCGCGGAAGTGCGGGAACAGCCATACTCAATTATATGGAGGCGCGTCTTGATCAAGTCCAGCGTTATGCCGCCTACGAAAGGGCTCGCGACCAGCTCAATCAATTGGTCTCAGGAGCCCCGACTCCAGCATGTCAGATGATCGAGCTGAGTTTTATCGAAGCCGCTGCAATCCGTGATATTATTGCCTTTGCCAGCAGGACGGTTGAAACAGGAGGGGTCAATTACCTGGGTATGGCAAGAGTTTCTCAAGGTCAGTTTGAAACAGAAGTGGAGACAAGCCCTCGAGATGCTTTAAAAGATGCCGCTATCTATCTTTTTGAAGAGACGGCTAGAGTTCAAGCCAGAAGTGTCATTGCAGACGCCGCGGCTTTAGCACGTGCAGCGAGGGGCTATGATGCTGCACCAGGATCCGCTGCCAGATATCTGAGGGGTCAAGCTTCTCATTCTTCAATAAGTTTAAGCCGGGCTCAAAGGGCGGAGAAATTACGCCGAGATTTTCCTGCAGAAACTGTAAAAAGATTAGCCAGTCAATTTAAAACGACTCGTGAGTTAGCTTTTTATTTACAAAGAGAAATTTCTGATCAACGCAATCTAGTCGTCGGAGAGCTTATCCTTGGAATTGGAGCGATCGAAACCAATGCTCCATTAGGCCATAATACTCCAGCCCAGTTAAAGGATGTCAAGGCAAGGATGGCTCTCAACCTGGAACTGGATAAAAAAAAACGTAAAGACCGACTTCCGGTACTCAGGGTTGACAATCGTGCAGAACAGGTTGTCTCCCCCTATCGTGATAACCCTCCTGTCTTATCTTCTGCCGAACCAGACTTTTTTATCAAAGCAAAATTAGCAGACCAAAAGCCTGTTCTTATCGCCATCAAGAGTCTTCCTTTAACAGGAGAGGCAAGGCTTTTAGAAAGTATTCCTTGGTCAAAAGTTTTTGCTGTGGAGATCTTGATGCTTCAGAAAAGGGCTCAGGCAAGGAGCATTTCTCATAAACTTTCTTTGGCAGGCCAAAGAATCGAGCGTTTGCGAGATGAACTAATCAAAGGAAATATGACATGGCAGGATTTAAGTTTACAAAATATTGCTGATTTACGGACAGTTGTTCAAGCCTGCACTCGCTATGTACACGATGCTTGGTTGGACAAATCTCTGAATACTTTAGAAACCATGTATGAACTAAAAGCACAATCAAAAATCCATCCCCATCCCAGTATAGAAGAAGTTGCGGTGGTTTACCAAAGACATCAACCTCTTAGCCCACAACAAGAAGCTGAGGAAGTCGAGATGATTCGCAGGGATCGGTTTATTGAGACGGCTGCACAATTCAGTTTTGGAAAAAGTACTAACGAGTTTCAAAGGTGGTTAGAGTTTTCTAGAGGTGTGATCCTGGCTTACCCAAGTCAATTTAAAAGTGTTGCAGCCGTTTTAAATGCGGTCGAAAAAGACGCTCAAGAAATCAGAGATTTGTTTACCCTTAGTATGGGGCGAAGTTACCTGGCTGAATACGACAAAGCCCGCAGAGACGCTATTAGCAAAGGTGTTTTTAAAGAACTTCGGGATAGGCTAGCGGGGATAAGAGAGAAACGTGGGACAAGGCCGAAGCGTGGTCCCAGCGTGCGTTAGATGAATATTTTTTCATATAAGAAAATGGAGATTGGTTTCAGCTTTAAAGTGCCTTCTTCATTTTTTTAATCAAAAACCTGGCAGGGTGAAGCGCTTCCACCAAACTTTGATTTAGAAAAGAGCTTTCTCCGTTTAAGTATCCCGCAAGCCATTCGGCACTTAAACCACAGCTTGTTAAGCCGCGTGAACCGTGCGCTAAGTTAAGATACATTCCAGGTAAATAAGAAGCTTTGGGGTAGTTATCCCAAGGTCGACCATGGTGGAGTTCGGCATAATCTCTTTTATAAATATCTGTATCAAATAAAGGGCCGACTACGGGTAAACGATCTTCACTCGTTGTCCGAAAGGCAACTCTTCCTTTAATTTTTTTTGGAATAGAAATGCTTTCTTTTGGAAAAATTTTATTTAAGAAAGTTAAATTTTTTTGTTGAGAGCTTTCCAATAATTCGCTTCTAGTTTCTTCGGGTTCAAAACTGGCTCCAATATCAAAGTGATTTTGATCCAATGCAAAAAAAGATTTATCTCCACAAAGAATGGTTTGAGTTTGAATATCTAAGTTTACTTCATCTAAATAAGTTATTTGTCCTCGCACTCGGTTGAAAGGGATATCTTGTATTTGTAAAAAATTTTCGGCTGCATGGGCATTGGCTAAAATAATAATGGGACTTTCTGTGATAGACTTCCCTTTTCCATCAAGCAGTTGCCAATTCTGTTCTTGTTTTTTGATTTGATCAACTTTTTGATTAAGGTGAATTTTAATCAAGGGACTTTGAATCAAGAGCTGACAAAGTTGTCGTGGATCAAGCCAGCCTGCATGAGGGAAAAAAAGACCTGCATTTTTTAAATCTATGCCGGAAACTTGAGAAACAGAATCTTTATCAAGATATTGAATATAGTCTTCACTTAACTGAGATAGCTTTGAAATTTTTTGAAAGCGTTCTTTTTCGTCTTTGTTTTTCGCCAATTGAACCAAACCACATTCATTCCAAGAAAAATCTGAGCAGTCTTTTTTGAGCTGACGAAATTTTCTTAAGGAGTGAGCAAACCCTGCTGTGTAGAACTCATGATATTTATCCCAATTCAAACCTATATAAGGGTATAAAATGGAAGCTCGGTTTCCGGAGGCTTCTTGAGCTAAACTTTCATGTTGTTCGATGAGATCAATCTTCCACCCGCGATTGACAAGAGCATGTGCTGTCCAACAACCAGCTAAGCCTCCTCCAATAATGACTGCTTTTTTTTCGATCTTTTTAAAATCAAGTTTAGGGTAGTCGAACCAAGGTTTGATACGATGATTTTCATTTTTATTTATTAAAGTCCCAATCAGCATCTCACGTTTTTTTGCAAAACCTTTTTCTTTTTTTAGCTTAAACCCGGAGGCTTCAAGATTTCTTCTGACCTGCCCAGCTGCACTATAAGTCGCAAAAGTTCCTTTTGCTTTTGTGAGTTGAGCCACTTGTTTAAAAACATCTTCACTCCACATCTCGGGATTGCGTGGTGGTGCAAAGCCGTCCAAATACCAAGCATCAACTTCTGTATTTAAACCCTTTAGGGCCTCTAATACATCTGCGTAAATCAATGTGAGTTGAATGTTTTTAGAAAATTGAATGTGATGGAATCCGGATATTCTTAGAGGGTAGTTTTTTATTAAGTGAGAGAAATATTTTTTTAGTTTTGGCCAATGTGAGCTTATTTTTTCTAGATCAGATTTTTTTAAAGGGAATTTTTCAATAGCGATGTATTCTAAGTTTGCTTTACTGCTTGAGTGACTTTCCCACTCTTGACAGGTGACTGCAAAGTTAAGCCCAGTTCCAAAGCCAAGCTCTCCAATGATGAAGTTTGTAGCTTTTTGAAAACGTTCTTGAATATGATTTCCATTGATAAAAACGTGATGACTTTCTTCTAAAGCTCCATGGTGGGAGAAGTAGATGTCTTCAAATTTTTGAGAGAAGGGTAGGTTGTTTTTCCATGTTAGAGATGGTGTGTTCATGGTTTATTTTTACATCATATGGTTTTATTTATTTAAATATTATCTTCTTTCTTTTTGCATGGCCAAAAAGAAAGAAGCAAACAAAAAGGCCACCCCCGAATAAAACACCTAAATCCTCAATAACCCAGCTAAGACTCGCAAACTCACTTCGCTATGCTTCGTTCAAACAGTGCGAGTCTTTTAACGCTGGGTTTTATTTCGGATTTCACGGTATTTTTTCGAAGGGGATAATTTTCTCCGGAGGGTGAATAATCGTTCCCCCTCTTGAGATGTAGAGGGGGTTAGCAACTTTACACAGTGGCGAAAAGGTGGCGGTAAAAGTTCAATATCCCAATATCGATACCACAGAGTTTATTCGCGGAGAAACTTTAAATCAATTTGTACAAAAAGCAAATCAACGCCAGTGCAATCAGGCTGGAGAAACCATTTATGAATTTACTTTTGGCAGCTTATTTAAGCATGGGCTTTTTCAAGCTGACTCGCATCCGGGCAATTATCTTTTTCAAAAAAACAAGGTGGTTTTTTTAGACTTTGGATGTGTGAAGCATTACCCAGAAGAGTTTATCCAAACCATTCGTAAGTTAGCGCGCGCTATGATGGAATTGGATCGCAAAAATGTTGATCGCATGATGTTAGAAAGTGGTTTGGTGGGTAATAGCAAACAATTTGATTTTGATTATAACTACGAAATGATGCAAGATATCTACCGTCCCATTCTTTCGGAAACCTTTCAATATACAGATGATTATGTCCGTCGAACCTGGCATAAGACCATTACCCATCACCCCAATAAAAATAAAATTAGCGTTCCCAAAGATTGGATTTTGACCCAACGTTTGCAGTGGGGAATGGCTTCGATTATGGCAGCATGACAAGCCAAAGGGCGTTGGAGAAAATTTCACATCGATGTACTTTATGAAGCTCAGGAAGAAAAGCCGAAAGAGAAGATTAGTTTTTTAGCCTAGTAAAGTCTTACGCATTGACGGATAATTTAGCTAATTTTAAATTAAAGGGAGCCTAATTTTGATATTTTACTGACAATACCATGCTAAATTAATAAAAAAATAAAACAAAAATAATCCGATGAGACAAATCATAAAAGTGAGCCCAGTGAGTATCCAGTAAATCATTTTTCCTTTTTTTGTGGAAGCCGATTGAGCCTTTGTCAAAGGAATCGAAATCACTCCGGTTGCAATCACTAGGTAAACGATCA
>JAUHYS010000104.1 GCA_030426445.1 bacterium | reverse complement strand
AGCTAATAAATGCTGTAAGTATAAGTCAAGGTTTAGATGCAGGATCAAGCTTGATTTCTGTTGTTGATAAGACTAGATGAAAGCTATGGAAGATAAAAAATTAGTCGGGGTGGTCATGGGCTCGAAAAGTGATTGGGAAACCATGCGCCACGCTGTAGAAACCCTGCAAGGCCTTAAAATACCTTGCGAAACCCAAATTGTCTCGGCTCATCGTACGCCTGATTTGCTTTTTGATTATGCCAGCAGCGCTGAGTCGCGGGGTTTAGAAGTCATCATTGCCGGAGCCGGAGGGGCCGCTCACCTGCCTGGTATGTTGGCAGCTAAAACGATATTGCCTATTTTAGGTGTTCCCATAAAATCCAAAGCACTTCAAGGTGTCGATTCGCTTTATTCAATCGTGCAAATGCCTAAGGGTATTCCCGTGGGAACCTTTGCAATTGGACAAGCCGGCGCCATCAATGCCGCCTTATTTGCAGCAGCTATTTTAGGAAACCATTATCCTAAAATTAAAGAAGCACTTACCAATTATCGCAAGCAACAAAGCGAAGTGGTCTTAAACAATCTCGACCCAAGTTCATAAGAACATAACAAAGAATACAAGGGTGTAAAATTTCTCATGACTAAAATTGGAATCATCGGTGGAGGTCAACTCGGACGAATGTTAGCTTTGGCAGGCTACCCCATGGGGCTTAAGTTTTGCTGTTTGGACCCTCAAACAGGCTGCTCCGGCGGGCAAGTTATGCCATGGATTCCAGGCAATTATGATGACGAAGCGGCTTTAAAAAAAATTGCCCAGCAATGCGATGTTCTCACCTACGAGTTTGAAAACATCCCAGTCAAGACCGTCAAGTTTCTTCAAAAGCATCGTTCTGTTTTTCCTGGCGAATCCGTTTTAGAAGTGGCTCAAGATCGTGGCCAAGAAAAGTCAGCTCTTAGGAAACTAGAAATTCCCACAGTGGATTTCCATTTGGTCAACGATAACGATCTTGAAGCGCTTAAAAGCGCTATCAAAAAAATGGGACTGCCTGCTGTTCTTAAAACCTGTCGCATGGGTTATGACGGGAAAGGTCAGTGGAAAATTCAATCGCTCAAAGAAGCCGAGAAACTTTGGCCAAAGTTACCCCGTGTTGATTTGATTTTAGAGGCCTTTTGTCACTTTGATCGCGAAGTTTCATTAGTAGCGGTTGCGGGTAGAAATGGCCAACGTAATTTCTATCCTCTTATTGAAAACCATCACGAACAAGGGATTCTCAGTTGGTCACGTTTTCCGGCTCCTCAAGTCAGTTCAGCTTTGCAAGCCCAAGCCGAAGACTATGCTATGCGCTTAATCGATGAGCTCGATTACGTAGGTGTACTCACCATCGAATTTTTTGTTAAGGAGGGCCAACTCCTCGTCAACGAAATTGCTCCACGGGTTCATAACTCTGGACACTTAACAATCGAAGGCGCACACTGTTCGCAATTTGAAAATCATTTGCGCGCTATTTTGGGTTGGCCTTTGGGAGAAACCACAGCTCATGGCCATACTTTAATGGTCAATTTAATCGGAGAGTTTGCCGATCAGGAAAATCTGCTTAAAATTTCCGGACTCCATTTGCACAACTATGGCAAGCAAGCTAGACCCAAAAGAAAGTTAGGGCACATCGGTGTTGGCTTTACAGATGAAAAAAATTTAGAGGCAAATCTAGAAGCCATTTTAAAACTAATAAAAGGCTAATCTACTTCATGACAATGGACTACAAACAATACTCCCATCGTATAGACTATTCGATTACTCAAAGCACACTTGGGCTCATCCTAATAGCAGCTTCGTCTAAAGGCGTCTGTTGGATGCAATTTGGAGAGGATGACCTGTCTCTTATCCAAGCTCTGCAAAAACAATATCCTCTAGCTAAAATCTCTTCTGCACAAAATTTAGCACTCAATACATTTAAAAATTGGATCCAAGAAATCGAAAGCTATCTGCAAGGCAAGTCTGACTTAAATTCACTTCCCCTAGATATGCACGGAACAGAATTTCAAATTACAGTTTGGAAACATCTCAAAAACATCCCTTTGGGGACACTGACTTCATATCAAAAACTTGCCGAGTCGATGGCATCTCCTAAATCCGTGCGTGCTATTGCCAAGGCCTGTGCAACTAATCATATCGCGTTAGCCATTCCCTGTCACCGCGTCGTCAAAAGTGATGGCAAGCTTGCCGGCTACCGCTGGGGCTTGGAACTCAAAGCTAAACTCATTGAGATTGAAAAAGCGCAAAGTCAATTGGATTTATTCTAAACTAGCTTTTTAAGGCAAAGTCTTCGCATTCGCTTTTTGACCCATGAGCATATCCCAAAAAACCTCAACTCCCTTGTATCTTTCTGCAAAGAAATTCACACGCTCGATATGCTTTTCTGGAAAATTCGTATCAAATTTAGCGCCCCATAGGGGCTTGATTCCCATGGGATGAATCGAATAACGAAAATCACCCAACGTATTTGGGCTGTCTGGAAGCTCCGCAAGGTAATCCCCTGCAAACCAAACAAACACTGCTAAGTCTTTTCTAATTTGTGAATCTTTTGCCAAAGTCAGCTCTTCTAATTTAAATTTTTTAACAGAGCCCCCTTCCCAATAAGTCAATCGACCTCCCGGGAATTTGCGCAAGGCATCGATATGCAAACGACCATCGCTCTCATAAACTGACCTCCACAAAAATAGATTGCCAATCGTCGGGAAAACCCGGCCGCGTTCCCAAACATGGCCACGCTGATTGGCTATCTGTTTTTGAAATTTGAGCAGCTCATGATTTTGATAAAAACCAAACGATAAAATTATCAAACTCAAACTAAGAAAGACAAGAGCAGGCTTTGGAGAAAGCGTTTTAGCCGTCCAAATAATTCCGATCAATAAGAACAAGGTAAAAAGCGGGTCAATAATCGCAATCGCATTCCAAGCCACCCGATGATTGGAGAAGGGCCAGTAAAGCAAAGTCCCATAACTTGTTAAAGCATCAATGAATCCATGAGTCGCATAGCCAATCGTAGCTGCCAATAAAATCACCTTAAAGGAATGGCGGCGTCTACTGATCAACCACAAAAGCAAAGCGCAAAGAAGAGCTCCCATGGGAATAAAGGCAAGTGAATGCGTAAAGTGGCGATGATAAAGTAGTGAAACCGTAGGGTCTGAAGCTGATTGAATCAATATATCCAGATCCGGAGCCATCCCCGCTAAAGCACCCACCCAGGTTGCAGTCCGGCGGTTTTCGCGCTTAGAAAAAATTTGTGCGGCAATGCTTCCCGCAGCCGCTTGGGTGATAGGATCCATGGAGAGATTTTATTCCTATTTTAAATAATTTTGAAGGCAAAACTGCTGAAATAGCTTCAGATCGAGGCGAATGATTTTTTGACGAGGGAGTCGTACCATGAGTACGTCGAGTGACGTCAAAAATGAATTCAACAAAGAGCTGGAGCTATTTCAGCAGTTTTATCCATCGGTCCCATAGCCTTTGACTAAGACTTCGCGTCCCTTAGAACCCATGGGCGCGCTGACGATGCCTTCGGCTTCCATTTGTTCGACCAAACGGGCTGCCCGATTATAGCCAATGCGTAAACGCCGTTGGACCATGCTAATCGAAGCTTGGCGAGTTTCGGTCACAATGGCAACCGCTTGATCATAGAGCTCATCGTTTTCCTCATCTCCACCCGCACCGCCTTCGGCTGGAGCTTTCATATTCATGATTTCTTCGTTGTAGACAGGTTTGGCTTCCTGTTTAATGTGAGCCACAGCTCGTTGGATTTCTTGGTCGCTGACAAAAGCTCCATGGACTCGGGTCTGTTTAGATAAACCCGGTGGAATAAATAACATATCTCCATTACCCAAAAGGTGCTCGGCACCGATGGCGTCTAAAATGGTTCGACTATCGTGTTTACTCGTCACCTTAAAGGCCACCCGAGAAGGAAAGTTCGCTTTGATAATGCCCGTAATAACATCCACAGAAGGACGCTGCGTGGCTAATATCATGTGAATCCCCGCAGCCCGGGCCATTTGTGCCAAACGCGTAATGTATTCTTCGACTTCACGGCCAGCCACCATCATCAAATCGGCCAACTCATCAATAATAATTACAATGAAGGGAAGCTTGGCTTCGTGACTGACGGGAGCCTCGTCCGTGCCCTCCAACTCGGGGGGGGTCTCTCGTTTTTTGAGATCTCCCCTTTCAAATTTTTTATTATAGGAAGCAATATTTCTGACCTGCGCATCGGAGAGCAAACGATAACGGCGTTCCATTTCTTTAACGGCCCAAGCCAAAGCCAAGGTTGCCTTTTTAGGTTGAGTCACCACAGGCAAAAGTAAGTGAGGAATATCCGCATAGATGGACAGCTCTAACATTTTAGGATCAATGAAAATAAAACGCACATCATCGGGAGAGTTTTTAAGCAATAAGCTGAGAATGAAAGAATTGAGTCCCACGGATTTTCCAGCACCCGTCGCTCCCGCGACTAAGAGATGCGGCATTTTAGCTAAGTCTGCGATCACAGGAAAACCTTCGATGTTTTTACCCAAGGCCAAAGTCAGCTTGGCCTCCGCTTTTTGAAAACGCGGGTCCATCACGATTTCTTTAAAGTAAACAATCTCACGATCAATGTTAGGAATCTCAATACCCACCGCAGGTTTGCCCGGCAAGGGCGCGACAATACGCACGGGTCTTCCTCCCATTGATAGAGAAAGGTCATCAGCTAGATTGGTAATTTTATTGACCTTAACTCCGGCAGCCGGTTCAAACTCGTACATCGTGACTACGGGACCCGGATGAATCTCCGTGACGCGGCCTTCGACATTATAGTCCTGCAATTTCTTTTCTAATAATACCGCGCTCGCTTTAAGGCTGCTCTCGTCAATTTTTTTAGATTTATTTTCTGGAACCGGGTCCAATAAGGCCAAAGGAGGTAATTGAAAGTCTCCCGAGAGCTTTCCCAAACTGAGTTGCTGGTTCTTATCTTTAGGACTTTGCGCAGATTTTTTTTCTTGAGGATTGAAAATCTTAGGTTCTTCTTTATTAGAACTTTGAACTTCATTTTCGACTAAAGAAAGCTTGGCTGTTGAAAGCAGGGGTTCTTCTGCCTGGGTATTTTCAGTCTTTGCCGATTTCTTTTTCTTTTTTAATTGATTTAATAAGTCCGACTGCGCTTCTTTTTGCTTTTTATTTTGAGCTCTTTTTTCTCTCCACTTTTGTAAGCGACCTAAAGCAAGTCGAACCCGGCTAATAAGTGTTTGAAAAACACGAAGTCCAAATACTTTGAGTTTTTTTAATAAATCCAAAAAGGAAACCTGTGTGGCCCAAAGCAAAGTCAAAAGAAAGACTGTTGCAATCACTAGATAAGAGCCCACAGACCCAAGGTAGGTTCGCAATTGCAGTCCAAAAATTTTACCAATAAAACCGCCCGCGGGTAATGAAATGCCACGAAACGTAATATTCTCCTATTTGATTTCTAAAAAGACCGCCGCAGTAAAAATAAAAACTCCCAATAAAAATAGTTCGGGAATACGAAACTGGCGCTGTTTTTTAGTCAGAAAAAAATAGGCAATCAAAAGAAGTAAAAAACCAATGAGATAGCTAGCTAAACCAAAGCTAAAAATGAGTAAACTAGCACCATAGGACCCCACCACCCCCATATAATTATTAGGTGAGAGCCGGCTGCTTGCCGAATGCAAGGAGGGGTCATGGGGAGAAAAAGAAAATAAACTGATGAGAATAAAGACACCCACGACAAAGGCAATGATTCCTAAAAACTCGGGAACCAAACGTCTGCTCTCTGTTTTGGTTTCCGTATTTTTTGTCATGATAGTTTACTCTATTTCGTTTTTTACTTTATTTTTCAGAAACTTAACTCAAAAAATGCGATTTTACTGGAAAATTCGCTTATTTTTTAGTCGCACTGCGACCGTGTGACCAAAACTGTTTCACACACTGAATGCTTTAATCCGCCTGCTTTCTTAAAAAAGTAGGAATATCATATTCATCCTGCCCCATATCCACCGTGCCAATCTCAGCAACTAACTTTTTAAGATCACTCATTTGTTGAGGAGGGTTTTCCTCAAAATCTGCTTCATTAAAATCCATTTGTTGAGGAGGGTGATAGGTTTTTTTCTCACGAAATCCAGGGCTGCTCTCATGGAAATTTTCACCCGATTGCGAACCTGAAGAAAAGCCTTGCTCTTGTACTCCTTCATTTCCTCCAAAATCTCGAGAGCCCTGATTTTGAGGCATCCAAATATTTTGTGAACGTCCCCCATATGCCGGCGTTTCCGAAGAGGCTTGTCTCGAAGTTTTAAAAGAGGCATTCCCATAACCCGCTTCCGCACCGGGCACAGGTGAAGAGATGTTTTTATACTTAGGTAGCGTGGTTGAAGGCGCGCTGTGAAGCTTCTTTTCTTTTTTATTAAAACCTGTGGCAATAACCGTAACACGCACTTTATCTTTCATCTTTTCGTCAATCACGGCTCCAAAAATAATATTGGCATCTTCGTGGGCCTCCTCTTGAACTAACTTACTAGCCTCGTTCACCTCAAACAGAGTCATATTGGCAGGACCCGTAATGTTAATGATGATACCTGTCGCACCGTTAATAGAAACATTTTCGAGCAGTGGTGAGCTGATCGCTTTTTTCGCTGCCTCCATGGCACGGTTTTCGTTTTCACCAGTTCCGGTTCCCATCAGGGCCATACCCATCTCGCGCATAATGGTACGCACATCAGCAAAATCAAGATTGATTAGCCCGGGAATAGTAATCAGATCACTGATCCCTTTCACTGCCTGCAGCAAGACTTCGTCGGCCATTTTAAAGGTATCCAACATGGGGGTGTCTTTACCCGCTACCGTTAACAAACGCTCGTTCGGAATCGTAATCAAGGTATCGACATTTTCGCGTAGATATTCGACACCATAATCAGCATGCTTGGATCGTTTTTTTCCTTCAAAGGCAAAAGGCTTGGTGACAACACCAACGGTTAGTGCACCCAGCTCTTTAGCAATGCGAGCAATCACGGGAGCGGCTCCGGTTCCAGTACCACCGCCCATTCCACAGGTGATAAAAACCATGTCTGCGCCTTCAAGTGCTTCTGCAATTTTGCTACGATCTTCAAGTGCAGCTTCACGGCCGATTTCAGGATTTGCACCTGCGCCGAGCCCTTTGGTAAGCGAGTTACCCAATTGAATTTTGGTTTCTGCTAGCGAATGATTAATGGCTTGGAGGTCAGTATTGGCAACAATGAAGTCCACATTGGACATGCCCGAACGAATCATGGTGTTGACCGCGTTTCCGCCGCC
>JAUHYS010000342.1 GCA_030426445.1 bacterium | reverse complement strand
ACGTCAAAAAAGTCATGAAGTCGTATTATATTTATCAGATTATGTATTTTTAGTTTTTCTTCGGAATGCATTCTATCTACGAAGGTTTTCTGAAGAGCTAACGCCCCCACAGTTTCCTAATACACCACCATCTTAACCAAACCCTTATCCACGTCCGATCATAACGGAAAATCAATCACGTTTGCAAAAGGAGTTCAAATTTATCCTTTCTTACTATTTTATACTTATAATGTAGATTTGCATTGCAAATTGACATTATATAGTTAAGAATGTAAAAATGTACTCCTATCCTCGTCTCCAAAAAATACCTAAATATTCCTTTTTCTTATTTGGGCCTCGGGGAGTCGGCAAAAGCAGCTGGCTTCACCAGCACTTTAAAGAAGCTGTCTTTTTTAACCTTTTAAAATCTGATACTTATCTAGAATTTAGCCGCAACCCCGGCTTATTAGAGGCTAAAATTGGAGACCTGCCCCCACAAAGCTGGGTTTGTATTGACGAAGTTCAACGCGTGCCCGACTTACTCAACGAAGTCCATCACTTGATCGAGTCAAAACAGTATCGCTTTGCACTGAGTGGTTCTTCAGCACGCAAGTTAAAGAAAGGCGGGGCAAATTTATTAGGTGGTAGGGCCATCACTTACGAAATGGAGTCTTTTGTTTCAGCAGAGTTAAAACAAGACTTTGACCTTGAGTCGGCTTTACAATGGGGCTTAATGCCCTTGGTTCTCTTACGCCCAGAAATTCTTAAGCAAACCTTGAGCACCTATGTTCATACCTATCTAAAAGAAGAGATTAGGGCTGAGGGCTTGGTTCGCAAAGTGGAACCTTTTGTACGTTTTTTGGCCATCGCAGCTCAACTTAATGGACAAGAGATCAATGCAACTAATCTTGCACGTGAAGCTCAGGTTCCGCGCAGCACAGTCGAAACTTACCTCAGTATTTTAGAAGACACATTGATTACTCACTTGCTCCCTGCTTACCGTCCCCAGGCTAAAGTTCGCGAACAGGCTACTCCCAAGCTTTATTGGTTTGATGCTGGAATCGCGCGAGCGGCTGCCGGTTTGCTTCACGATCCTACAGAAAGCCTATGGCTGGGGAGATCACTAGAAACCCTGCTCTATCATGAACTCAGGGTCTACAATCACACTCATGATAAACACCGCCCCATCTATTATTATAAAGCCAGTGGAAAAGAAGAAATCGACTTTGTCATCGAAACCAAAAATCGCAGTACAAGCTCTCCCCCAGAAATTGTCTGTATTGAAGTCAAACATGCGAAGACTTGGCAAAGAAAGTGGGAAAAACTGATGCGCAGCCTGGCTAACAGCCCTAAGCTTTCGGTTAAACGCATGATCGGTGTCTATCGTGGACAGGAGCGCTATCATTTTCAAGGGCTAGATGTATTGCCTGTCAAAGATTTTTTGACTGAACTTTATTTAGGAAAAATTTTTTAATTACATCGGCAAAAAAGCTTGGCTTGTGGGACATCTTCTTTAAAAGTCTTGAGTCCTCGTGGATGAACATGATCAATAGGAAAGCT
>JAUHYS010000103.1 GCA_030426445.1 bacterium | reverse complement strand
AACTTGAGCAACTTTTATATACGTTGGAAGAGTTTAAAAAAGACCGTGCCCAGTATGCCATGCCTTAAGCTTATGCCTTGGGGAGTGTAAAATAAAATTCAGCTCCCTTGCCAAGTTCACTAATGACTCCCACTTCTCCTTTTTGGGTTTGTACCAGATGTTTAACGATTGCCAAACCTAAACCCGTTCCGCCCAGTTCTCGTGAACGCGCTTTATCCACGCGATAAAATCGTTCAAAAATATGCGGGAGATCTTCGGCAGGAATGCCTGGACCTTCGTCTTTGACTCGTAGACTGACTTGATCATTTTCCGTTTTTGCATTTAAAAGAATTTTTTTACTGTCTTCACTATATTTGATGGCATTGTCGATGAGGTTAGATAAAATTTGTTTTAGAGCAGCGGGTTCAGCTTTGACTGCCAAATCAGGTTCAGCATTGATCTGTAGAACAATCGATTTGTTTTCTAGGTTTTCTTGGAAGCTTTGTACAAGTTCTTTAAAAACTTTATCTAGCAAAATACTTTGTGTTTTGAGCTCTTGACGGCCAGATTCGATTTCAGAAAGTGCTAGCAGGTCTTCAATTAGGTTTTGTAGCTGAATAGCATTTTGTTGAATTTTGTTAACAAAACGCTCTTCGAGCTCTCTGTCGCTACCCAAAGACTCTAAAAGGGTTTCGGTATATCCGCGGATACTGGTTAAAGGTGTTTTGAGTTCATGTGAGACATTGGCTACAAAATTTTTTCGACTATTTTCTAATAGTTTTAATTTGCTGACATCGAAAAAAACTAAAATGGCTCCACGGCTTTTTTAGTGTCCTTCCAAGGGTTGATATGAAAGAGAAAATGTTTTTCGTTTTTGGCTGTAGGAAAACTGACTTCATTTTCTTGAGGGATTTGTTTTTGCAAAGCTACTTTGAGACTTTCGTGAATTTTGTGATGCCGGATCGTTTCTAAAACAGTTTGTCCTTCGCAGGGTTTTTCAATTTGAAACATATGGTAAAAGGCTGGATTAGCAAGTAAGATCTTTTGAGAGGTATCAGTGACAAGGAGTCCTTCAATCATTCCTTGGATAATAGTCTGTAATTGTTCGCGCTCTTGATTAAGAGACTTTAAATCTTTGCGTAGATGATGGATCATCTCTTGAAGTTCAAGAGGAGATTCGCTGAGTCGATTAAGTTCTTTGGTCTGTATATCGGTTTTATGAGCCTTTTGAGATCTTAGGGCTTGTTTGGCAATTTCCTTTAAGATGTTGGAAGTGACATGCCAGTAATAAATAGACAAAGTCATTGCAATGACACTAAGCCACAAACCGCTTACCAGTAGCTTTTGTTTGGTTTGGATTTCTTCTACATTGAAATAAACCAACAAAAGAAGTGCTATCAAAATGGAAAGACTTAATAATGCATAACGTATAAATTTAAGTTTCATAAATTTTTAATTCATCATTATGGTTGCTCAAAAAAACGGTATCCCATACTACGAATGGTTTCGATATATTTTCCAGCTTCTCCTAATTTTTCTCTAAGGCGTTTGACATAAGTGTCTACCGTTCGAGTATATAAATCGGCGTCATAGCCCCATACACGATCAAGTAAAGTTTCTCGACTAGAAATACGCCCTTTGTTTTCGTAAAGATAAAGTAACAGGCGAAACTCAAGTGCAGTTAATTTTTTAGGCTTGTCATTTACTTTGACTTCAAACTTATCTGGATTGACATATAAAATTCCAAAAGAAAAAGCCTGATGGTTTAAAGAAGCAGTTGGGTTTTGACAGCGTTTTAAAATCGCTTTAATTCTTAAAATAAGTTCGCGGGTACTAAAAGGTTTGGTTAAGTAATCATCCGCACCGACTTCAAAACCAATGACACGGTCAATTTCTTCGCTTTTTGCTGTAAGCATTAAGATAGGAATATTTTGTGTACTCGCATCTTGTTTGATGGCTTTACAAACTTCGATACCCCCCATATCAGGAAGCATGAGATCAAGTACAATCAGTTGAGGCAGTAACTTTTTGGCTTTGTTTAAGGCTTCTCGTCCGTTAAAAATGCAATGGGTCTCAAAGTGTTCTTTTTTGAGATTAAACTCCAAGAGTTCTGCAATGTCATGGTCGTCTTCGACAATGAGAATTTTAGTCATGTGCTTACTCTACTTCATTTTTTAGCTATTTATCTAATAAAATTTTAAACTCTTCTTTAATGAGGAGTTTGGATTAAAAAGCTTTTGATATTACTAAATTCATGGAGCCCGAAATAAGAAAGTTCCCGCCCATAGCCAGACTGGAGGACTCCTCCAAAGGGGAGTCCAGGATCTGACTTGGTTATGCTATTGACAAAACAGAGTCCGGCATGGATTTTTTCTTTGGCAATGAGTTCACCTTTTTTGAGATCTTGGGTCCACAAACTTGCACCCAGACCGTAGTGAGGATGGTTAGCCAGTTCAATGGCTGCCTTTTCATCTTTAGCCAGTAAAATACTTGCAACGGGGCCAAAGACCTCCTCGCAAGAGCAAGTCATATTGGGAGTTACCTGGGTCAATACTGTTGCAGGATAAAAGGAGCCAGGACCTTCAGGAAGCTTTCCTCCTAATTTTAAGAGAGCGCCTTGTTGAGTGGATTGAGTTACCTGATGATGAAGCTTTTCTCTTAGGTCTTTTCGAGCTAAGGGCCCCAAATCAGGGTTTTGCATGGGGTCGCCAAATTGAAGCTTTTGACAAGCAGCAAGAAAAGCCTCTTCAAATAGACTGTATACTTTTTCGACAATAATAAAACGTTTGGCGGCAATACAACTTTGTCCTGTATTTTGGAAACGCGCTGTGACCGCAGCCAATACAGCTTTTTCTAGAGGGGCATCCTCTAAAACAATGAAAGGATCCGAGCCACCTAACTCCAAGAGGCATTTTTTTAAGTATTTACCAGACAGCTGAGCGATTTTTTTACCAGTTTGAGTGCTGCCAGTTAAGCTGACTACCTGGACCTTGGGATGAGCAATGATGTTCTCACTGAATGAAGGATCGATAAAGAGTGTGCAAAAAAGGTTTTCTGGAATATTCGCACTTAAAAAAAGTTCTTCTAGAGTTTTTGCACAAGCCAAAACATTAGGGGCGTGTTTGAGTAAAAACCCGTTTCCTGTGACGAGTGCTGGAAGCGCACAACGAAAGACCTGCCAAAAGGGATAATTCCAGGGCATAATCGCAAAGACAAGCCCTAGCGGACGAAAGCTTACCCCTGATTGACGAGGTGTATGACCGATAATTTGGTCTTGAAGAAATGTTTCAGCACTTTCGTAATAATAATCACAAAGAGTTGCGCATTTTTCTACCTCGGCAATGGCTTGGTTAAGCGGTTTTCCCATCTCTAAAGTGATTTGTTTTGCCAAGCTGGATTTTTTTTCCAGCAGTGCTTTGGCAAGCCGGGGAAGAAATGCAATCCTGTCTTGAATAGATTTTTCTCCCCATGCTTTTTGCACTTGAGCACATTTTTCTATTTCTTTTTGTAATTTTTCTAAACTCCAAAAATTATAGCTTTCAAGTTTTTCGTCATTTGCTGGGTTGACAGTGGTATAGCTTTGTTGAATTTGCATACTTTAATCTTAAAGATCAGTTTTTTTATAAAATCAAGGAAAGTGATTGAATGCTTGATAAAGAAATAAGAATTATTTATTTTAAAACAGGAATCGAGAATAAACATGAGTTTAGTCAAAGTCAAAATTTGTGGTCTGACCTGCTTAGAAGATGTTTTAGATGCTATTGATCTGGGTGCAGATTATTTAGGGTTTAATTTTTATTCTGAATCCTCTCGTTATATCGATCCGCAGAAAGCTCAGGTCCTATTTCAGGATATTCCTCCTAATATTCCAAAAGTAGGTGTTTTTGTGAATGAAGATTTACAAAGGGTGATTGATTTAGCCATTAAACTTCCTCTCGATATTTTGCAATTTCACGGTGACGAAAAACCTGAAGAGCTCAACGTTTTAGGTCGCCCCTGGTATAAAGCGATTCGGCTTAAAAATGAAAATAGCTTACAGAGCATCTCTTTTTACCACTGTGACTGGATTTTATTAGATGCTTTTTCAGAAAAAGAATATGGAGGTACTGGGCAATTAGCCTCTTGGGATTTGGTGAAGAAGGCTTCACAGCTTGGTAAAAAAATTATTTTAGCGGGAGGCCTTAACGAAGAAAATATTGCTAAAGCTGTGGCAACGGTACAACCCTTTATGGTCGATGTTGCCAGTGGAGTGGAGAGTTTACCGGGTAAAAAAGATAAAAAACGAATGGAATTATTTATCAAAAGGGCTAAACATGAGTTAAAGGATCAAAGTTTAGTCTAAAATTGATTTAAGAAACATGAAAAAATCAACCAAGAAAAATCAGTGGCAATCCTATAATCTACCCAATCACTTAGGTTATTTTGGCGAGTATGGTGGGCAGTTTGTGGCGGAGACTCTGATGCCAGCTCTCAACGAGCTTGAGGCTGCATATAAAAAAATCAGAAGCGACTCTCATTTTAAAAAGGAGTTCAAGCGCCTATTAAAAGATTATGT
This sequence comes from bacterium, assembly GCA_030426445.1. Classification (GTDB taxonomy): domain Bacteria; phylum UBA10199; class UBA10199; order DSSB01; family DSSB01; genus JACKPJ01. Next base: position 2,802 of record JAUHYS010000103.1, on the reverse strand, counting down.
TGGTCGACCGTCTCCTCTTTATGAAGCAGCGCGACTAAGCCAAAAATTAGGGCATCGTATTTTTTTAAAACGAGAGGACCTCAATCATACAGGAGCTCACAAGGTCAACAATACTTTGGGGCAGATCCTTTTAGCCTTAAAAATGGGAAAAAAGCGCATCATTGCAGAAACCGGCGCCGGTCAACATGGTGTGGCGACTGCGACCATGTGTGCGCGATTTGGTTTATCATGCGAAGTTTATATGGGCGCCGAAGACGTGCAGCGTCAAGCGCCTAACGTCTTTCGTATGAAACTCTTGGGTGCGAAAGTCATTGCGGTGCACAGTGGAACCGCCACTCTTAAAGACGCAATGAATGAAGCTTTGCGTGATTGGATTAGTAACGTTTCTAATACTTACTACTGTATTGGAACCGTCGCTGGGCCGCACCCTTATCCAATGATGGTGCGTGATTTTCAAAAAATCATTGGAGAGGAAACCAAACAACAAATATTAAAAAGTATGAATCGATTACCGGACTATGTGATGGCCTGTGTCGGAGGGGGTTCCAATGCCATGGGTATGTTTTATCCTTTTATCAAAGATACGCAAGTAAAGCTTATGGGGGTCGAGGCAGCTGGCTATGGGATTCGTAGTGGAAAGCATGCAGCAGCTATCGTTGGAGGCAGATTGGGTGTTCTCCACGGACAAAAATCTTACTTATTGCAGGATGCGGAGGGGCAAATTATACCGACGCATTCGATTAGTGCAGGGCTCGATTATCCGGGTGTGGGTCCAGAATTGAGTTACCTTGCAGACCAGGGGCGCGTTCAAATAGTGAGCGCAACAGATAAAGAAGCGCTTGAAGGTTTTGAAATGCTTTCTCATTTAGAAGGAATCATTCCTGCTTTGGAAAGTTCTCATTCTCTAGGCTACCTTAAAAAGTATGCAAAGAAATTAAAAAAAAATTCAGTGATTGTACTCAATTTAAGCGGGAGAGGGGATAAGGACCTTAATACTGTAGCAAAGCTACAAAAAATATCTTTGTAGGATTATTGTTAAAAAGATTTAAGAAATTTTTTTTTATATGAATCGAATTGAACAAAAATTTAAACTCCTTAAGGAGAAAAATCAAAAAGCCCTGGTGACTTTTATTAGCGCGGGAGATCCTGATTTAAAAACGACCGAAGAGCTCATCTACAGTCTCGACCAAAACGGGGTGGATATTGTCGAGTTAGGGATGCCCTTTAGCGATCCAATGGCTGACGGCCCGGTTATTCAACGTAGTAGTCAGCGGGCGCTTCAATCGGGCACTAACTTAAACAAAATTTTTACCACAGTTGCGCATGTTCGAAAAAAAACCCAGATTCCCATTTTATTAATGGGCTATTACAATCCTATTTTGCAATATGGTGAAGAAAAGTTTTTTAAAAAGTGTGCTTCTGTTGGAGTGGATGGCGCTCTGATTGTCGACCTTCCTCCACAAGAAGGTAAACGCGTCAAAGAAATTGCTCAAGTCAATGGCTGTTCTTTAATTTTCTTATTAGCACCTACTAGTGACCCCGAACGCATCAAACTGGTTTGTAAAAATGCAAGTGGATTTATCTATTATGTTTCACTCACCGGCATTACCGGCGCCAAGTTGCAGAGTGATTTACAAAAACAAAGTGCATTAAAACTTCTTAAAAAAACAACCCAGCTTCCCGTTTGTATTGGATTTGGGATCAAAACCGCAGAGCAGGCTAAAAAGACCTCGCAACTGGGAGACGGTGTGGTGATTGGAAGTGCTTTAATTGAGATGATCGAAAAACATCAAGGCAAGAAAGCTCCTCAAGAAATTTCTACATGGATAAAAAAAATTGCCAAAGCAGTTCATTAAAGGTCAAAAGAATCCTTATGAAAATTCATCACCTTGCACTCAAAGTGCATGACTTAGCAAAAATTGAAAATTTCTATTTCGAAGTTTTAGGTTTAAAAATTATTCAACGACATTACGATGAGTTTAAACAATTGCGTTCAGTATGGATGGACTTGCAAGGAACGATTTTAATGCTTGAACAAATGAGTCTACCTGATTCCTCTGCTAACTTTTTAGAGAAATCCATTAAGTCTGATAATCTAGAAGCAGGTTGGTATTTGCTGGCTTTGGAAATTGCTAAAAGTGAGCGTGAAATTTGGAAAACAAAACTCAATCAATTGGGTATTCAAATTATTCAAGAAAGTCATTACAGTCTTTACTTTTGTGATCCCGAGGGTAATCGGTTAGCTTTGTCTCATTATTCGGATTCCATATAATTTTTATTTTTTTGAGGTTATTTCCATAGAGATATCTAGAGCTGGAGCTGAGTGGGTTATAGCTCCTACCGATATATAATCGACTCCAGTTAAAGCCACTGACCTGATATTTTTGAGCGTGATGCCACCGGTTGCTTCGAGTTTGCAGCGACCTTTAGCCAGGACAACTGCTTTACGTAATTGCCTTAAATTCATATTGTCGAGTTGAATCCAATCGACACCCAAGGCAAGTGCGGTTTTGAGTTCAGCAATGCTTTCGACTTCCCAAATAATCGGTACTTTACTTTTAAGTTGACTGATTTTTTGAAAGGCTTCTTCGGCAGAAGAAATGAGTTTCCAATGATTGTCCTTGATCATGACGGCCGAAGCTAAATCCAAACGATGGTTTTTACCTCCACCAACTTTGACGGCGTAGCGTTCTAAAAAACGTAGACCTGGAGTCGTTTTTCGTGTGTCTAAAATTTGAGCGTGAGTCCCTTCTAGCCGATCCACAAATTGACGCACTTTTGACGCAATGCCCGAAAGACGTT
>JAUHYS010000102.1 GCA_030426445.1 bacterium | reverse complement strand
CCATTGTGGTTTTTAAATAATGAATGGCTAGCTAACAAAGTGACAAAGCCTTATTTGGGTTTTACCTATCTAATTATCCCAAAAAGCCCCATAATAATGCGTACCAAAGCTGTCTATTATTGGGGAAAACCCCAAAAAATCCAATTAGCGGAGCTAAAAACAGACAATCAAATAGAAAAAATCAAAAAGTCTTTTGAAAGAGAACTTAAAAGCTTATGCGATAAAGCCAAAAAAAAGTGGAATGAGCTCTAACGTTTGATATCAAAGTCTTAAAACCCCGATTCCATACTTTTTTAATAAGTTTTTATATTTATTAGGAAAAAATTTCGTTCTTTTCGAAAAAATAACTAATTTCAAACTTAGCTGTTTCTGGACCATCGCTTCCATGAACTGTATTTTCCTCGATATTGCTTGCGAAGTCCTTGCGAATCGTCCCTGCATCCGCTTTTGCCGGATCCGTTGCTCCCATGATTTCACGATTTTTAGCAATGGCGTTTTCACCCTCTAGTACTGATACGACTACGGGGCCGCGGGTCATAAACTCCACTAAACTATTAAAAAAAGGTCGTTCTTTATGAACAGCATAAAAACCCTCGGCTTTTGCTCGATCCATGTGAATCATTTTAGTGGCTACAATTTTAAGCCCACCTTTTTCAAACCGTTGAAAGCATTCGCCAATAACGTTTTTTTCTATTCCATCGGGTTTAATAATGGAAAGAGTTTGTTCAATAGACATAAAGTTTTCCTCCGAAAAAAATAACAATATTAATTAAGGACTTCTTTTAGAGTTTTGCCAATCCCTGCTGGAGAACGGCTTACACCAATCCCTGCAGCTTCCATGGCTTTGATTTTTTCTTCCGCTGTCCCTTTTCCTCCTGCAATAATGGCCCCGGCATGTCCCATGCGTTTGCCCGGAGGTGCACTCATCCCCGCAATAAAACCCACCACCGGCTTTTTGACTTCGGATTTCACAAACTCTGCAGCTTCTTCTTCAGCAGAACCGCCGATCTCACCAATCATCACAATGGCTTCGGTTTGAGGGTCTTGATTAAACAGCTTGAGACAATCAATAAAATTAGTGCCGTTAACCGGATCTCCACCAATACCAATGCAAGTCGATTGTCCATAACCCAGTTGAGTCGTTTGATAAACCGCTTCGTAGGTTAAGGTTCCACTACGTGAAACAATACCAATCTTGCCTGCTTGATGAATATGACCCGGCATAATACCAATTTTACATTGGTCAGGGGTAATAATCCCCGGACAATTTGGCCCAATCAAACGTGTTTTTTTACCTTCCATCGCACGTTTCACTCGGATCATATCCGCAACCGCGATACCTTCGGTAATACAAACCACCAAGTCAAGCTCTGCATCCACCGCTTCTAAAATAGCATCTGCCGCAAAAGGAGGAGGCACATAAATCACCGAAACGCTTGCTCCGGTTTGTTGTTTGGCTTCTGTAACGGTATTAAATATGGGAATACCTGCAAACTCTTGTCCACCTTTACCAGGCGTTACGCCTGCAACCATCTGCGTGCCATAGTCTTTGCAAGCCTTAGTATGAAATTGGCCCGTCGCACCTGTAATCCCTTGGGTTAATACTTTGGTTTCTTTATTAACAAGTACACTCATGAGTTTTTATTCCTATTGATTGTTTTGAGCTATTGATTATTTAATGGCTTCGACAATTTTCTTGGCAGCTTCATCCATATCATCTGCAGAGATAATAGGAAGCCCCGAATCTGCAAGAATCTTTTTACCTAAATCCACATTGGTTCCTAGTAATCTAACCACTAGAGGAACCTTTAAGCCGACCTCCCTGGCTGCAGCTACGACACCATTGGCAATAACATCACATTTCATGATCCCACCAAAAATATTAACCAAAATGCCTTTAACTTTAGAGTCAGATAAAATTAACTTGAAAGCCGCTGTAACTTTTTCGGTCGTCGCTCCACCACCTACGTCCAAAAAGTTAGCAGGCTCACCACCAAAAAGTTTAATAATGTCCATCGTGCCCATTGCCAAACCCGCACCATTGACCATGCAGCCAATGTTTCCGTCTAAACTAATATAACTGAGATCATATTTTTTAGCTTCGGTTTCTTGGGGGTCTTCTTCGTCTAAGTCACGAAGTTCTTCGTAATCAGGGTGCCTAAACATCGCATTATCATCAAAATTGACTTTTGCATCCAAAGCCAAAACCTCTCCTTCCGAAGTAATGACCAATGGATTGATTTCTAAAAGAGAACAATCGGCTTCCTCGTAGGCTTTAGCAAGAGCTGCCGCAAACTTAACAAATTTATTGATAAGGGGCTTATCCAAGCCTAAAGCAAAGGCAAGTTGCCGTCCTTGAAAAGCTTGAAAACCTACTGCAGAATCAATCACAACCTTAAGAATTTTTTCGGGATTTTTGGCTGCAACTTCTTCGATCTCCATACCACCTTCGGTACTGGCCATCATGGTCTAGCACCATCCCTAAATAGAACTCCTTAGCAATGTTACAGCCCTGCTCAACCCAAAGTTTTTTAACTTCCTGCCCCTCAGGACCGGTTTGGTGGGTCTTTAGCATCATACCTAATATAGATTGGGCATGCTCTTTAGCTTCTTCTGGACTCTTGGCAACTTTGACCCCTCCTCCTTTGCCTCGACCTCCCGCATGAATTTGTGCCTTAACTACACTGACTCCGCCCAATTTTTTAGCGGCTTCGTAGGCCTCTTCAACCGAGGTGGCCAAGAAACCTTGAGGGACAGTGACACCATACTTTTTTAAAAGTTCTTTTCCTTGGTATTCATGAATTTTCATGATGTATTCCTTAAAATTAATTAGCTAAAAACAGTGGGTGCTTCACCCTAGCCATTATATTTGAATAGCTTCTACTAAGCCTTTGACATGCTCAACACTAGCAGTAAAGGCCTCTTTCTCAGAGTTATTTAACTGAAACTCGAAGACCTTTTCAACTCCTTCACCGCCAATAACCACCGGAACCCCTACATAGTAGCCCTGAACACCAAACTCACCATTGAGGTAAGCTGCACAGGGTAAAATTCGCTTTTTATCTTTAAGATAACTTTCGGCCATTTCCACTGCACTGGCAGCAGGACTAAAGTAGGCACTACCCGTTTTTAATAGACCGACAATTTCTCCCCCCGCCATACGAGTGCGTTTTGCAATGGCCTCAATTTTTTCTTCGGAGAGTAATTCGGTCAAAGGAATTCCACCGACAGAACATAAACGCACAACGGGTACCATATCGTCACCGTGTCCCCCTAAAACCATTGCATGAACATCTTGCACGCTGACTCCAAGTTCCATCGCAATAAAAGTACGAAAACGCGAGGAATCCAAAACGCCTGCCATTCCTACAACTTTAGAAGTTGAAAAACCCGTGACTTTTTGCATGGTATAAACCATCGCATCCAATGGATTGCTGACAACGATCACAAAAGCATCGGGTGCATGTTGTTTGATATTGGTGGCAACTTCTTTCATGATTTTAAGATTAATTTGAAGCAAGTCATCTCGACTCATTCCGGGCTTACGCGCTAGACCTGCTGTCACAATAATCACATCACTGCCTTCGATGCCTTTATAGTCCTGAGTGCCTGTCAATTGCACATCGGAATCATCCAAGGGACGGCCTTCCATCAGATCAAGAGCCTTACCCTGTGGCATGCCTTCAACGACATCAAACAGCACAACATCGCCTAGCTCTTTAAACATAATTCGTTCGGCCATTTCACCGCCGATATTTCCAGAACCAATGAGAGAAATTTTGGGTCGTTTCATAAGTTATCCTTTAATAAGTAATTTTTTTTTACAGTAACTCAAACTAATTTAGCAGAATACTCGATCACGCCATTTTTTTGATAATCTGTTCCCCAAACTCGGAACACTTTAACTCACTTGCCCCTTCCATTAACCTGGCAAAATCATAAGTCACTGTCTTGGCTGCAATCGCGCCATTCATTCCTTTGATAATTAAATCAGCCGCTTCGGTCCAACCTAAATGGCGTAGCATCATTTCTCCGGAGAGAATGACTGACCCAGGATTTACTTTATCTAAACCAGCATATTTGGGAGCTGTACCATGGGTCGCTTCAAAGATCGCGTGACCCGTGTCATAGTTAATATTGCCTCCCGGAGCAATACCGATTCCACCCACGCAGGCTGCTAAAGCGTCACTAATGTAATCACCATTTAAATTAAGGGTTGCAATAACACTGTACTCGGCAGGTCTAGTCAAAATTTGTTGGAGCATGGCATCGGCAATCACATCTTTAATAATAATTTCTTTGCCATTTTTTGGGCTTTTGAACACACACCAAGGCCCGCCGTCAAGTTCTGTTGCGCCAAAATGTTCTTTAGCACATTGATAACCCCAATCCCGGAAAGCACCTTCAGTGAATTTCATGATGTTTCCCTTATGCACCAAAGTCACAGAATCTCGATCATTATCAATCGCATATTGAATCGCTGCTTTAACCAAGCGTTCAGTTCCCTCTTGAGAAACGGGTTTAATGCCAATACCTACAGTGTCAGGAAAACGGATTTTTTTATACAAATCCGAAAAGTGATTTTTGAAGAGTTCTTTAAATTTTTGACAATCTTCACTGCCATTTTGAAATTCGATCCCGGCATAAATGTCTTCGGAGTTTTCTCTAAAAATCACCATATTGGTTAAGTCCGGACGCTTAACTGGAGAAGGCACGCCTTCAAACCAGCGAACCGGTCTAAGACAAGTATATAAATCTAAAATCTGACGTAGGGCTACATTAAGAGATCGAATACCCCCTCCTACTGGAGTCGTTAAAGGTCCCTTAATCCCTACATGATAATTCTTAAAAGCCTCTAAGGTTTCTTCTGGCAACCAATTCCCCGTCTGATTAAAAGCCTTTTCACCCGCTAAAACTTCCATCCAAATTAACTGACGCGAGCCCTGGTAAGCTTTTTCCACTGCAGCATCCAAGACTTTTACCGAGGCATTCCATATATCTGGCCCTGTACCATCTCCCTCAATAAAAGGGATAATAGGATAATCCGGCACTTGAAGCTGATCATTTTGAAACTCAATTTTCTTACCTTGAGGTTGGGATTTAGCTGACATAGTTTAGATTCCTTTATAAAGATTTAGAGACACGAGTTTCTATAAAATGCTATCAAGCTGTGTCAAGCAAACAGATAAAATAAAATACTCTAGCCTAGCAATGACACATCAAGTTAAAATAAAGTGTATGCAAAAGATCATCACTCCTTCCCTATTTAGTCTAATACGTCAACCCGTAGGTTTTCTTGAACTCACTCGGCTCCTTTGGAACTACTCAGATTTAATGAAACAACCCCTTGGCCATGGAGAAATTGTATTAGTATGGCCAGGATTCGGTACAAATGACCAATTCACAAGTTTGCTTCGCTTTTTTTTTAAAAAATTAAACTATCAGGTATATGGCTGGGGTTTAGGAGTTAATCACGGCGATGCTCTCAAGCTTTTCCCAAAAGTCAAAAAACAAGTGAAATATTGGGCAGAAAAAAGCGGGCAAGCAATCAATATCATTGGGTGGAGTATGGGAGGGTTTATGGCTAGAGAAACCGCCAGGGAAATTCCAAAAAATGTCTCTCAAGTGATTACTATTGGAAGTCCAGTAATTGGCGGGCCAAAGTACTCTGCTGTTTCTAAAATTTATCGATGGATGGGACATAACCTTGACGAAATTGAAAAAAAAATCGAAAAACGCAATAAAAAGCCCATCCAAGTACCTATTACAGCGATTTATTCAAAATCTGATGGAGTTCTTGCTTGGGAAATCTGCGTAGATACTCTACACAAACATGTTGTACATTACGAAGTAAAAACCTCACACTTAGGTTTAGGGTTTTCTCCTGAAGTTTATAAAATAATTGCAAAAAGCTTGTTAAAAAAATGAAGTATTTTTTAAACCTTTAGCTCTCTTTATTTTTCCCAAGCCTTAAAATTCAACAACCTCGAATTAATTAATTGCAAACTTGAATTATCCGTTATTAATCAGTCGTATAAGTTTGACAATAAAACAATGCAAATTTGTCAGTTTATCTTTTTTAAAATTTATTAAATAAAGGCAAATAAAACATGATTAAATTCTACGCTTATAATAAATGTTCCACCTGTCGTAATGCCAAAAAATGGTTAGAAAAAAATAATATCCCCTTTACTGAAATCGACATCACAATTGACCCGCCTTCACAAACTGCGTTGCAAAAAATGCTCAAACAAAGTGATAAAGAGTTAAAAAATTTTTTGAATCGCAGCGGAATACAATACCGTGAATTGAATATGAAAGAAAAGGTAAGCACCCTCTCTCAATCACAAATTCTAAAAATGATGGCTGAAGAAGGCCGGCTCATTAAACGCCCCATTATTACCGATGGCAATCGAGTCACTGTCGGTTTTAACGAAGAGGAATTTAAAAAAGTTTGGTCAAGGTAAAGGGGGTAAAGGCGGCAACTGCCCAGGTTGAGTCATGGGAGAAGACCCCGGACTGGAAGGAGGCGCTGGGACAGCAGGCTGTGGCGCCGCAGGCATAGGCGGACTGGGTAGAGGCAAATCGACCGGAGCTGGTCCTAAAGGGACCGGGCTAGGTTCAGAACCTGGAGATGGTGAAAGACCACCAGACTCTCCGGCATCCGGCCCAGTTTGTGATTCGGGAACAGGAGATACTGGTTGAGTTTTACTTTGCATTTCTTTTCTGAAACCCAGTTTTTCTTCAGCAGTATCTGACTTAGCAAGTGCCATTTGCACCAAGGGTTCTCCCAAACTTGGATGGTGCAAGCTTTTTTGTTCTTTCCAAAAACTCGCAAAGTCTTCCTGGTTTTGGGTATAAGGAGCATAGCTTTTTACCGCATTGGCTTTCCAAGCTTGAATCCAAATGAGTGTTGCTCCATGATTTTTTTCATAAGGAGATTGAGCTAGAGGAAAAACTTCTAAAAAACTTTGATCACCGGAAACAAAAATGGGTTGCAATGGAGGTTGACTGATAAAATCTTTTTGTTGAGAAGATTTAAAATGCCCTCCTGCAATAAATAGGGTCCTAAAATCATCGATCGTTAAGGAAGTTTCCTTTGCCCCTTTCTCTGGCATCGATTTTAAATATTGTCGTACTACTGACTTGATTTTATTTGCGGGTAGATCAATAGGCGGTCTCACATCAGCGACAATCCAATGACCGTACTGAGTTAGAAATTCGTCATAATGAGTAAACGACTTAAATTCTTGCGTGGTGCTTTTTCTTATTCCTGCATTGAGAAGTTGTTGCATACTTTTAACGGACTGAGGGTTTTCTGGATCTTTTAAAGCCACATCCATTCCTATACTTTG
>JAUHYS010000101.1 GCA_030426445.1 bacterium | reverse complement strand
ATTCTTCGTGAGAGGCATCCGGATGTTCTGTGGCAATGCGACGGCCAATGGCATTATTATAAAGATCCATGGCTTCGCGCTCACCAGGGTTACCTGGTCTCGCCTCGTGAGCCGTCATTAAGCCCTCGGCAAAATCCACACCAAACTTATCAGTAAAAAGTGCATTGCTGTAAATATGGCGAAAGGCATCATAATGGCCATCTTCGGCACCTGAAGCCGGGTAAAATTCGCTTGGGGTATTTTCTGCCTTTTCACGAAGATCTTTGAGCTTTTTTAAGTCGTTGTTGGACAACTTATCTAATAGTTCGGCTTCGGTTTCAGTCGCCTCTTGAGAAACAAAGGGAATATCCACCTCCATAATATCGAGACCAAAGACACCCACCCCAATATCGGGTTTAAAAGTCACCATCTCCTCTTCAGCAACTTGATACTCTTGTAGAATATCCGCAAGCTCTTGATTTTCAGCTTCGATTTCGGTTTGAAAATTTTGGCTGACTTCTTCAATTTGTGCTCTCACTTGAGGTCGGTTGGGGTAACGGGAAGATAAATCCTGACTAATCTCATTGAGCTGATCCAGGGTGGGTATGGCTTCTCCAGCACTGGTTTCAAGTTGATCACTTATCTCCTCAGCTAGCACACGCTGTAAAGTCGACTGGGCTTGATTTAACTGATACTGAGGGTAACCCGTTGCGAGTTCTCCCAAAACAGCACGGTTCCCTCGCAGAGCTAAAGCTCTTAGACCTTGCAAATTATCATAAGCCGTTTGAAAATCATTGGCCGCTTGATCTAAGTTTTGGCCTGCATAGGAAAAATTTCTTTCTGCTTGAGCAAGCTCCACAGGCTGACCATGGGTGATTTCACGACGTTCATACACGTCATCTGTACCCGCTTCCACAATCAATGAGGCTTTGGCCTGAAAAACGTCAAAGGCCTTCAGGGCTAACTCGGGCTGAACATTGAAACCATCGCGCTGCATGCTTTCTTGAGTCACACTTAATTGAGAGTTTTCCTTTACCGATTGAATCGCCTGATTCAAATCTCCATCCAAAATATGATTAAAGGCCTCCCTTGAGGTACTTCCAGGGTTCTGTACTTGATAGCGTACAGTATGTTGCGTCCAATCTGTCCGAGTTGGATCGATTGGCAATTGATCTTGATAACCCACGGCCATCCGTAATTCGGCTTGATCAGGATCGCGAAAAGTTTCAGTTGAAAGGCTTGCCATTTCGGGATAGTTTTGACCGCCCAAAACTGATCCTGACTCGTCAGGGTGATAGGTCCAAGTAAGGTCTAATTCGACACTTGCGCTGGCATGTTCGGACCGATTAGTCGCTCGAAAGCCCGCTTCAAACTGATCGGCTAATTGAAGCCCCAAAGTCGCATGCTGTTTTGAAGTCAGTTGATGGTCTGCGACTAAAGTATAAGTCACAGTACCGGGTTGATCTCCTTGAGGTAACTCAACGGTGCGACGAATGCCTCGAATCGCATCCAGACGACCCTCTAAACCTAAATTTGCAAAACTCCCTTGAAGGGCAACACGCGCCCGAGCATCTAATTGGCTAGAATAACGCACGATATTTTCCCGCAAAAAAGCCATGTCTGTTTGGCTAGGCCCCACGGATTCCGCAGCGTAATGGACCACCACACTTCCGGGTGTCGGAAGCCCCAAAGGTCCCGAGCCATGACTTGCACTCGGGTCTTCCTGAATCGGGTTGTTGGCAGGGCCACTCAAAGTTCCAGACTCGTTAGATGGAGCTTGCCCAGAGCCCGCTCCCGCACTGGCTGCGCTGGCGGTATCTCGCATGGTCTCTTCAGCAGCTAGCCGCCCTAGAATGTCAACTGCACGACTGGCTTCTCCTGGACTGGCAAAACTCATGGTCACTGAATCTGCGGTGCGCAGACCCAGTTCGGCTTTTGGGTCAACTGCCGGAACCGGAAAGGTGCCTGTGACTGCGCCCAATAACTTTTTGTCAAAAGTGACTTCATATTGTGGGTCTTCGCTTCCGGGACTCCCGTCGGGCCGATTGCCTCCGACTTGTTCGACTTCGACACGATAGCCGTATTGGCCTTTTGCACCCAATACGATTTCGGCCTTAGCTTCTGCACGCAATTCAAAGACCATACGGTCTCCATCGCTATTAAAATCCTGAATGCTGTCATTGACAAAGTTTTCTGTCACTGCACTTGAACTCGAGGAAGCCTCTTCTGCATTTTGTGGGGACGCTCCATTAAATGACATGGGACCTGTGGAGACATCGGACATTTGTTTGTTTTTTACAGGCGGCCTATAATTTTGACCTGTCTCAACTTGTTGAAGCGGAGTGAGGGGCTGCTGCACACTTTGATAATGTGTACTATCGGTTTTTGATTTGGCTTTATATTCCGCAACTACCTGATCATAAGTTGTTTTGACTTTTTGGGCGGCTTTTTTAGCGGCTTCCTGGATGGCCGCTTTTTTGGCTTCTGCTTGAGCTTTAGCCAACAGATAGGCTTTCATTGCCGCTTGCTTAGCAGCTTGTGCAAATTGATTGATACGAATCATTTGAGCACCCCCTGATTATTTTAAATATTGAAGATATAGACAGTTATCGAAACTCAGAAAAAGTAAAGTTGTGAATAGAAAAAATAAAAAAACGCAGAAAACAAAATCAACATGGAGAAATCGATAGCTTAAAGTTACCCACTTGTATGACGAAACCTTAAGTCTTGGAGGGTCGTATGACTAAACTAAAATCTTAACTAAATTTTTGATGCAATACTCATAAGGCAGAATCGCAATCTCCCCTTTTTGCTGGGCCTGGGAAACCCCTGTCACTAAAAAAGCTTTGGCCATGGGATAGTCCTTTAAAAAACTTTTTAGACTGTTGAGGTCCTTATCTTGTTGATTAGAAGTCCGCCAATAAAATAAATCAAAACCAAGTCGATAGTATTCGTTAATGGCGCGAAGCTCTTGTAAGAAAAGCGTCTCTAGGCCGACTCCTTCGACTTCTTCGGGTGCATCCAGTGGCCCTTGAGGACGTAAATTGCGATAAACTCCCACATCAAAAAAATAAAACTTATCGTGTTTGACAAGGCGGCGCTGTGCTCGTTTAGTAAAGACAGCTAAGCGAGTCCCCAATAAAAGGTCTTCTAATATATTGAAATATTCTCCCGTGACCTTGCGATCCATGCCACAGTCTCGAGCTACATTAGAAATATTAAGTGGAGCCCCTTGAGAAAAGCTGGCGGCTTCTAAAAAACGTCGAGAGGCACTCAGGTTTCGACTGATACCCTCTTGTAAAACTTCTTCTCGTAAATAAGTCTGAATATAGGAACTTAGATATTCTTTTGGGTTTTGTGATTGATAGGCCTCTGGCAAATGGCCTACTTGCAAAGATTTTTCTAAAGAGAAGTCTTTAGCTAACTCGATGCAAGTCAAAGGGTACATGTGCCGAGTACGAGCCCGGCCCGCAAGCAGGTTAACCCCTTTTTTTCGGAGACTCCGTGCACTTGACCCGGTCAAAATAAATTTTACGGATTGCGATTCGATCAAACGGTGCACTTCGTTGAGCAATTGGGGAATTTTTTGCACTTCGTCGATTATCACAATGGCCCCAGGTCGAGCTTGAGCATAATTTTCAAGTCGATTGGGGTGAGTGAGGAGCTCATCATAGGTGAGGGAATCCAATAGATCTAAATAAATAGCCTGTGGAAAATTCTGTTTGAGCCAATGAGTTTTCCCTGTCCCCCTCGGACCTAAGAGAAAATAACTATTACCACCCTCTAAATTAAGTAATCTGGAATACATTATTCCAAAATACATAGTTTTTTGAGAAAATCAACTCCAAAATACATGCCTTTTAAAGATCTAAGGTTCTATACTATTTTTCCTCCATAAAATCTATTTATCGCAGTTAGCTTAAACATTGACAAGTGCTGCTAGTTTAGCCAGTGTCAGCTCATGATTGTCTATTTAGAAGGTAAAATACAATACTGTAGCGAAGATTATGCCGTCCTTTTAACCCACGGTGTGGGTTATCAAGTATTTATACCTCGGCCTCACCTAGAAAAACTCTCTCAAACGGCATCCGAAATTGCTCTATACGTCCACAGTATTTATCGAGAAGACGCCCAACAACTCTATGGTTTTTTAGATCCCGAAGAAAAAAAACTTTTCATGCAACTCCTTCAAGTCAATTCGATTGGGCCTAAACTCGCATTGGGCATTCTTTCTAATATCGGAGCCGAAGAACTCATCGATGCGATTCGTTTTGAGGAGGTTGCGCGTTTGACCGCCATTCCAGGCATTGGTAAACGCAGTGCCGAACGCTTAATAGTAGATCTCAAAGACAAGGTGGGATTGATCTTAAAACTTGGTTCTAAAAACCAAAACCAGGACAAAAAAACGCTCAACCCTCAAAAAATACTTTCTTCGGAAGCGATGAGTGCCTTGGTTAACTTAGGCTATTCCGAACAAGAAGCCGAAGCGGCGCTCAAGCAAATTCCTGGTTTTTCGGGGCTCTCACTCGAAGAACTCGTCAAGCAAGGTCTCAAGGCCCTGTCATGATGAAGCAAGGTAGATAAAACAAAGATGACACGACAAAATACACAACTTGAAAGTGAAGCCGTTTTCCCAGAAGAATTAGAAACCGACCGTTCTCTGCGTCCACGCCAACTCAAAGACTATATTGGGCAAGATAAACTCAAAACAAAACTTAAGATCTTTATCGAAGCCGCCAAAAAACGTGGGGAGTCTCTTGATCACTGTTTATTTTTTGGACCACCAGGCTTAGGTAAAACCACACTTTCTCATATCATTGCCGAAGAAATGGAAGGCAATTTTAAATCAACCTCGGGTCCTGCGATTGAAAGACCCGGAGATTTAGCTGCCCTACTCACTAATTTAGAAGCCCGCGATGTTTTATTCATCGATGAAATTCACCGACTCAGCACCGCCGTCGAAGAAGTCCTCTACCCCGCCATGGAAGACTACCAACTCGACATCATCATCGGACAGGGGCCTTCGGCTCGCAATATCAAGCTTGACCTGCCCCCTTTCACTTTAGTGGGAGCGACCACGCGCTCGGGCATGTTGACTTCTCCACTACGCGACCGCTTTGGAGTCGTCGCTAGACTTGATTTTTACCAAGATGAAGAGCTCACACAAATCGTCCAGCGTTCTGCAAGTATTTTAGAAATTGCGACAACACTAGAAGGCGCGAACGAAATTGCTAAGCGCTCTCGCGGAACTCCTCGCATTGCCAATCGCTTGCTTAAACGCGCCCGTGACTATGCTCAAGTCAAAGCCTCCGGACTCATCGATGCAAAGGTCGCTAGCTCCGCTCTAGAAATGCTAGAAATTGACTCTCACGGTTTTGATGAAATGGACCGCCGGATTTTACTGAGCATTATTGATAAATTTGGAGGGGGTCCAGTCGGTCTCGAGACATTAAGCAGCTCTCTCAGTGAAGATAAAGACACCATCGAGGATGTCTACGAACCTTTTTTATTGCAGCAAGGTTTCATTCAGCGCACACCCCGAGGCCGCATCGCCACTCCGCATGCTTATAGCTATTTTGATCGGCCCTTGCCTCAAGTTAGTTAAGGCTAAAAAAGTATCATCTAACATGTATTTTTTTGAGTTCGCGCTCAACGCGATCCCATAAGTAGATTTTAATTAAGTTTTGATAAGCGACATCTTGTCTAGAACTTAAGGAGCGGAGCCCATTTAAAAGTTTTGTAGGAAGCCTTAGTGAAACAACCTGCGTCGGCTTTGCTTTAGGAATCTGATAACCAAGATCTTCAAACTTAATAGATTTTTTAGGATCAATCCATTGGGTGGTATCGGTTTCATCGTAATCTTTAATCTCTTTAGGTCTTTTTTTCATAAACTGCCCTTTCATTGCGCGAAGCAGGCCGTGCAGTAATAATACGGATTTTATGCCGACGAATGGTAAACCCTACCATTAAAACTCGGGACTTGGCACTTTTACCAAATAAAATAAAACGAGTTTCTCGTTGGGTCGAATGTAAATCATCATAAAACATCTTATAGCGACCATCTACAAAAGCACTTTCTGCTTCTTCTTTAGCAACTCCATGTTTGAGCTCATTTTTTTGTTCGTTCCATTGATCCCAATCAAATTTAAGCTCTCGAAAAGGTTGCATATCTCAAGTTAGCAAAACAAATTTGTAGTGTCAAGAACTACACTTACAATAACTCCTCATATCAAAACTCTCTCCATCAAATAGCCTAAACAATCCATACGAATAATGGTTTTATCATGAGTCAACATTGAAGGCATTACAGGAACTTTGAGTAAAATTTCACCCTTAACATATTTAAAATATTTTTCAGAAACTGAAATTCCATTTTCGTCATAAGCCATGAGACGATGTTTTGAATTTTCTTCATACCAACCTAAGCAAGTGCCCGCATCAAGCTCACGAAAGTTCAGTTCATCCAAACGATTAACAAACCTTAAGTCTGCCTGTTCTGCTCCGAAACCAATACTGGTAGTTTGAGGAACTTTAATGGTTGCGACCGTATGAAAAAGATCCATATCATGCTCAGCAATTTCATGTGTAGGGTGTTGAGAGAGATTTAAGCAAGCTTTGAGAAATTCATAAGCATGCTCCACACCATATTCTTCTCCGATATGACCACATTCGATGGTCACAGCCGGACAAAGCTTAGAAAAAGCCATGCTTTGAACACTGTTGGGAGAAATAAAATAGACCACCGTACGACTAAATAAAGTCGCTAAATGATAAAAAGAATTCTCCAGTTGGTTAATGCAGGCATAATGAGGGTTTCTTCCGGAGTTATTGTGAACATCCACACTCAAAAAAACTTCACGCGATTTCATTTCGGCAATGACTTGTGCCATCATGGTATGCTCTGGAAATCCAGAGCCTTGCCAAACGCGATTATAGTCGGGTTGACCTGGTAAAGCCCGCAGACCTTGCCGAGCCGCATGAACATTGCCTACAAAGATCGAAAGCGACCTGGGTAAATCCGTAGAAGCATACTCTTGTAATAGCTTTTGTATGGCTAATAATCCCGTAGTTTCATTACCATGCAATAAAACCGAGACAAACATGGGTTCAGATCGAATACCTTTTAGATGCATTAAAGTTGGACCTGGCAAGATTTGATAAAGTTCTTTTGGCGAAACCTGTAAAAAATTTTCTGGCAATTGATTGAGTTGATTTAACAATTCAAAGTCTCCATTCATGCACGGGAATATTTTTCTTTTGCCAATCTAAATAGTCCTGGGTCATAGCTAAAAAATCAGCCCCATGCTTTGTAATAAATGATCTCTGCCATTGAGCGCCAGTTTGTTGAGAACGGATTCGCTCTCGAATAATTTCGTCCAGAAAGTAATGAATTTCTGCGCTATCAATTTCA
>JAUHYS010000100.1 GCA_030426445.1 bacterium | reverse complement strand
CCTCACATTAAAAAAACTGCAAATCGGTTACCCGGGCCAAGCCCTCTCGACCCGCCTGGACCTTGAACTGAAACCCGGCAGCACACTTGGTATTGTCGGTAGCAATGGCGCGGGCAAATCCACGCTTGTCCGAACTTTACTCGGGCAGGTGCGCCCTCTCAGCGGCCATTACCACTGGGAAAAAGGCACCCACTTTGCTTATGTTTCCCAACAAAACGAAATCGATGACCTCTTCCCTTTTTCGGTGAGCGAAATTTTACAAATGGGTCTCTTTCCTCAATTGCCTAGAGGAGTCCGGCAAGCGCGAGCCAGTCGAGAAGCCGCCCAGCAAATGTTGAAAAAAATTGAATTGCTTGGGCTCGAAAATAAACTTTTTCGCGAACTCTCTGGTGGGCAAAAACAAAGAGTCCTGCTGGGGCGAGCCTTAATGGGTAGGGCTCCAGTTCTACTACTGGATGAGCCTTTTAATTCGTTAGACTACCGGTTTCGTGAAAAGTTTTGGCAGCTACTCAAACAATGGCAAAACCAAGACCAACTCACTTTAATTTTAATCGAACACGACATTAACCTTATGATTAACCACGTGGATCAAGTGATTCTCTTAGGTCCCCATCAGAGTTTGTGTGGAGAAAAAGCCACCGTCTTTAAGCAAGATACTCTCAATCGGGTCCTGGAAACCCCTGTCCACGTGCACCACGAAGATGCCGGCATTCAGATTCATTTTTTATAGTCTTTTCACTCTGGGTCTATTCGTTTTTGGCTATTGGCTCGAACCGGAAATGACAAAGGAGTTTTTACAAAACTGGAAACTCTGGCAAGAGCCTTTATTGGCAGGCCTGGTCTGTGGCCTGGGCATTGCTTTGTTGGGAGTTTATATCCTGCTTAACCGCGTGGTGTTTTTAAGCCTGGCCATTGCGCAAGGATCGGGTTTGGGCATCTATTTTGTTTTTTGGATTGGAGGCTTTTGGGGCTGGCACGTCGATGAAAGCCTTTGGGTATTTACCGGAGGCCTGCTGTTTGCCTTATTAGCTGCGGGGCTTTTTGCGCTATTGCGCCGTCGCGAAACCTTTTCGGAAAGCAGTTTGCTCGGGCTCATCTATGTGATCAGCAGTGGCGGAATGATTCTTTTGGGTGATCGCATCACGCAAGCCACTCATGATATCGAACATCTACTTTTTGGCTCGGTCGTGGCGGTGCATCCCAAAGATTTTTACTTTAGCCTAGGTATGACCGCCCTGATTTTAATTTGCCATGGCCTCTTCCGACAGCCATTTCTCTATGCCTCTTCTGATCCGGTCTTTTTAAAAAGCCGAGGAATGAATACAAAATTTTGGCTCATTTTTCTCTATGGCCTTTTTACTTTAGGGATCACGACCGGGCTTAAAATATTGGGAGCCCTACCTGTTTTTGCTATGATTGTCCTGCCTGCTTTTATTGCACTTAAACGCGCTCGGTCGATTAAGGAAACCTTTCTTTTAGCCATGGGAATGGGAGCTTTTATTCCGGTGCTGGGCTATTACTATTCCTATCTTTTTGACTTTCCTACAGGGGCTTGTTTAATTTTTATCGCCAGCATCTATTTGCTGTGCAGTGTTGTCGAAGGGGAAATCCAGAAGAGATTTTTTCGTTCCGTTTTTACCACTGAACCTTCACCGGATATTTTTTAAAAATTTCATCTGGAGATATTAAGCTGAAACCGTCGATGAGATATTTCATAGACCAAAGCCCGGAAGCTCTTCATCGGTGAGAGGTTCTAATATAGACTTGCCTACTTTACCCTTGCCTTTTGCTACTCCAAAAAGAGAGCGCTTCTTCTTTTTTTGAACAAAAGGAATAATTTGGGCAACGGGCTTGCCGTTTTTACATAGAGTTATCTTTTCACCGTCTTGGACACGACTAAGATATTTAGAAAGCTGAGTTTTTGCTTCATGTATATTTAGTTTAGTCATAAGACTAGACTAATCAAGTAAACTTTTTTTTCAAGTGTGCTCTTTTTTCAACCTACTCAACACGCACTCTTATACGCCTCACAGGGCGATGTTTTTGTAAGCTATTCCATAAGTCCCAATCTCTTTGAAGATTAAGCCAAAATTCAGGGCCGGTTCCAAGTGCTTCTCCTAAAGAAAGGGCCGAGTCAGCGGTCACCCCGCGCTTGCGATGAATAATTTCGTTAAGTTTAGCAAAGGTCCAACCTAGGTGAGCTGCAAAGCGGCTTTGAGTCAATTGCAGGGGTTCTAAAAACTCTTTTAATAACATTTCGCCGGGATGAGTGGGGGGTCTTTTTTTAGGTAACATCTTAAAAGTCTCCTGTAAGTTTTTCTAGAGTATTTTAAATTTTTCTATAGCCTTCACCTCTCCCCTGGAGGGAGAGGTCGCCCGTAGGGCGGGTGAGGGGGCCAAAAAACAAGCTGAGTTTCTTGTCACCCTCATCCCAACCTTCTCCCCTCAAGGGAGAAGGGGTCAATTCAAGTCCTACGAATACAAAATTATTTAAACTGCTCTAGCCTGTTCCCTGGGGGAAATCGATAAAGGATAAAGAAAAAAATTGCAAAGAAGATAGGGGTACCGAGCTGCATCCTAGGTTTGGGAATGGGGAACAGCTCTGGTACCCCTACGCTTTAGTAAAACAAAGCCTTTCTGCCTTGCCCGCACTGCGAGGCAAAGTATATTTTGGGACGATGTTAACTTCTACCTGATCAACTTCCAGTTCGTTCCGAATGGAAGTCTCAACTTGCTTCTGCAATCCGTTTAGCTGCAAAGGGCCCTCTACTTCTTTTTGATGACGATTACTTTCGACGATGATTTTTAATCTTTGCATGGGTTCTTTATCGGATACCAGTTGGTAGTACTCACTTAATTCATTAAAACGAAAAACAATGTGCTCGATATCCGAAGGATAAATCCGTCGCTTGCCTAACAAAACACTTTCGTCCAAACGCCCCACCACGCGATCCATCCGCTTAAAAGTCCGGCCACATTCACAGGTT
Organism: bacterium; assembly: GCA_030426445.1. Lineage (GTDB taxonomy): Bacteria > UBA10199 > UBA10199 > DSSB01 > DSSB01 > JACKPJ01. Next base: position 4,432 of record JAUHYS010000100.1, on the reverse strand, counting down.
CCAGTCAGCCACCGCGTACGATCTCGCGTTCGATAACGGATCACGGGCATGGCTTCCTTGGTCAAGCTAGTTAAAACCAATTCACCGTACTCCCCGGGCTGTACTGGTTTTCCCGTTTCAAAATCGACAATTTCTGGAATAAAATGATCTTCGTAAATATGATGACCCTTTTGATATTCACATTCGTGAGCGACCCCCGGACCAATTACTTCGCTAAGACCATACGTATCATAAGCCTTAAAAGACCAATCTTTTTCTAAACGTTCCCGCAAATTAAGCGACCAAGCTTCTCCCCCCATAATTGCACCTGCAACAGGCAGCTCTTTTAAATCCATACCGCTTTTCTCAGCCTCCTCCTGAAGGGTCGTGGCAAAACTGGGCGTACAGAGCAGCATACCCACATTAAGCTCTTTTAAATCGAAAAGCTGCTGGGCTGGACTTAAGGTGTTGGAAGTCGGCAATACCGCTGCACCCAATCTTTCGGCTCCCATATGAAACCCCAGACCGCCTGTCGTGATGCCATAGCCAAAGGCAATTTGTACAATGACGCCGGGCTGCAATCCGCTAGCGGCCAATTCCCGAGCAATGAGTTGAGACCAATGGTCTAAGTCATTTCGACTATAAGCGACCACCGTGGGTTTCCCTGTAGTCCCTGTCGAAGAATGCAAACAAACGACTTGATCCATCGGCAAAGCAAAAAGCCCAAAAGGGTAATTTTCTCTTAAATCTTCCTTATTGGTAAAAGGGAGTTTCTGCAACTGGTCCAAGGATTGGATGGCTTCGGGATGAAAATGACAGGCATCCCATTTCTTTTGATAAAAAGGCACGCGGCGATAACAATGTTCCAGAGTTTTTTTAAGACGAGCCAATTGTAGCTCTTCTAGCAAAGGGCGGGGCATGCACTCTGCCTGCTTATCCAAAATACGGGGATGTAAGATCTGTTTTTTCATATTTTATCCATAATATCCTGTAGAATGACTTTGCCGCATAAAGTCAGAGTGTATTTGGGTTTCAAAGGCCTTTTGATACTTGACCGCCTTGGAACGATGATGCTTCTCTAACCAAGCGCTGTATTGCGAGTAGGCCTCATAAAGGTCATCGATATTGACAATATCAAATCCATTAAAGATTTCACCATGGGGTCCTGGCAATCTTTGTATTAACTCGACAAAAGTACCCGCGGGTACTTGTGGAGCTGTAAAAAGTTGACACAGCCGTGCTCCGTGGTCGTCTTTATGAGTTAAAACACTTGTCATAAATTGCCATTTGCGTTTTTTAAGCTCTTGATAAAGCTCTTCCATGTCCGCTTCGGGGTGAATATTATAAGCAACATGCTGCACCCCTTCTCCATAGCGAATAATGAATTCATTGATCGGTGAGCCCGGATCTTCACTGACCGAAAGCCCGGTCATGGTCTCCCAAGGAAAGTCCGAACTCTTTCCACTGGTTAAGGCAATATGCGTCGCGGGGTAACGACGCGTATGCAAACGCACCAGTTCCGAAAAACCCATCAGCTGCCAACGCTCGATAAAACCCTTCTCATTGCGGGTTTTTCCAGCATAAGTGATATGATCGATGTGACGGATGGCATGCGAGATAATATCTTGCTTGTTTTGATTAGGTGCTCTAGTTTTTTTATAAGAATTTTTTTTAACAGAGTTTGATTGTACAGGCTTTCTTTTTCCCGTGTTCATTCCTTACCTCCCTAATGACAAATCTTGGACAAGTTTGACATTGATTTGCTATTTATATCACCCAGGCTTATATAATCGGTTTTTTTATTGTGTTCGTCAATAGGTGTAAAAAGATTAGGAGTAATGCGGCGTATTATTGCTTGCGCAATCAGGGCCCTTCTTACGAAGAAAATCGAGGAAAGCAAAAATCATTGACAGGTGATTAAAGGCTTTTCAAAAGTACTATTTTTTAGTACTTTTGAAATAAGAGACTTTCACCAAAAAAACTCAAACAATTCGCTAAGCGTCAAGGAATTCCTCTTAAAACCCTGCTAAAAAAAGCGCAGGTAAGTCCAACCGCTTATTATTCTTTAATTAAAAAAGAAAGCCTATTGCCCAAGTCCATTCATGCAATTGCTCAGGTTTTAAAAGTCCCTGCGGACAAGTTGTTAGAGTCTCCTCAGTCTAAGCTTAACGAAGTCAAGCGGTTACGTCGCCAAGTCGAAAAAATTATTCAATCTTTTCCCCAGGCGGATCCCGAAAACGTTTGGCATACCTTAATTTTACTTAAACAAAAACCTATCGAAAGATTACAAAGGGCTTTGCAACGTGGTAGCTACCATCTTTACAAATAAGGAGCTAAAGTTTCTAAGAGAATTGGTTCGGCATCAAGTCGAATTTATGATAGTGGGCTTGTCAGCGGCAGCGCTTCAGGGAGCTCCCGTAGTCACTCAAGATGTGGATCTGTGGTTTAAAAACTTAAATTCGAAAAAATTAAATTCCGCCTTAAAAAAACTCGATGTCAGTTTGGTGCCTTCTTTAGGCTTACACCCTCCTGTATTTATCGGAAATTCTGCTGAGTTGTTTGATATTGTGTTAACGGTTCATGGAGTAAAAGACATGGATAAACGCGTTTCTTCTGCTAAATCTAAAAAGTAAGCGCTTTAAAATAATTAAGCCAATTTCATCAGGAATAAGCTGCTCTCCTAGCTAATGCTCTTTTATCAAAATAAGAAAAACTTTTTATACCGCCTCTAACTGACTCAGCTGCTTAAAAACTTTGTGTATTCTTTGGATACGCTCACCCCCCAAAATAAACCAAAGCTCCAAAGAAGAAACTTCGCAGGCTTGGTCACGCTTGGATCTCTCACAAGATAAAGCGCGATTAGAGGCTCGACGATATTGAGCACGGTTAATACTATAGATATCTATATTTGCGTCCGTATCGACCCAGTGGGTCTCTAATCCTCCCAAGTGACTGTCTTTTAATTGCCAAGACTTTCGTATTTCTCCTTCTAATTTAAGGGCCGTTTCTTGAGCTCGAGCATATTGCTTTTTCTCAATTTGATGTTCAACAACTAAAAGCATACTGTCTATTTTTTTAAGCTTACTGTGAGCTCGAATACTCAAGTCGATCTTAGGCATGACGATTTGTCTGACGACATCCAGTCCAGAACTGGCTTCATATTTTAAAAGTCTATCCGGACCGATTTTTTCAATCAGCTCACTTAAGCGAAAAGATAAATTAGCGTTGAGCTCCAGCATAAGAAACCGATACTCTTGGAGTAAAACCATCTCTCTTGAATACCTGGTATGGGCTTTTTCTAGAGACTCCATCCTTGAGTTAAGATATGAATCCTTGTCACGAAAGCTAGCAAGTTGATGAAATTCCTCGTCATGACTTTTTGTTTTATGCTGGTTATTAATCAACATTTTATAAAGAATAGACTTAGAAAACAAAATAGAGTGATGAATATAGGTTAAGGCTTTTTGATAATCCGGGGCAGGCTGCTTTAAAGCTCTTTCAGCATTATTAAACAGAACTTTTATTTGCTGATACTCTTTTCCATATCTCTGGTTGAGCGTTTTTTCGGCAAGTGCTTTTTGATAATACTCTTCAATTTTATCTTTAATCTTGGCATAGTTTTGGCCAATTTCGTACTCAGTCGTCGACCGGCACTCGGAGTGGACCCAAAAAATATATTTTGCAGGGTCTTTTTGGGCCTTTTGATAAAGTGATGGGGCTTGTCGACATCGATTATAAATATCAACTAAAACGCCCCCCTCTCCTTGCATGAAACTTCCCGGTTTTCCGTCTTCAGTCCTGATTTTTTCCTCTCTAATCTTAAGCACTTGATCCAAATAAGCATCCTGACCGTTCTTTCTATATTGATTCCATAATAGTTCCATGGTGCTTTCAATAGTCTTGAGTTTATTGGAAGCTTTAATGACTTTAGACAAAGGTGCTTTGATGGGCCCTTGTGTCGAAAAAGTAAATTGAGGGTTGTTAAAAATGTTCTTTGCTAAACTTACACCAGAAGTCTCTAATAAATCTGTCAACTGTGGTTGTAAGTAGTGAGGCCTCAAAAAATGAGCATGAGGCATTAAAAAGAGTTTCCTTACCATGGTTATCTTCCTAAAAAATTCGCCAAAAGCGGGGCTTTAAAACGAGTTAGTTTGTAAAAAAGTGCAAACTGTTAAAAAAATTTTTCAACAAAGCCAATAAAGAGGGGAGAAGTTTATTGTAGGAAACTTTCAGAATAGCAATGGTTTCCCTACCCGGAAAACTCTCTCTATGTTCTCTTTGACCCAAGTCATGAGAACATCCCTTAACCTTAGTTTCGTAACCTTTCGGTTAAAAGTTGTGTAAAAAATTAAAAAGGGCAGCATATTTTTTTTGGGGAAAACATCAAGGTGGCATAGGGCTTGATAAATAAAAGGTTAAAATGAGAAAGCTTTTTTTGTTTTTTTAAAGGTTT
>JAUHYS010000099.1 GCA_030426445.1 bacterium | reverse complement strand
GTGACTAACTATATGATACAAATTAGTGTGGGAGAACTCAAAAAAAGGAATTTTTTTGATTTTATCAAATGGCTAACTTGTGAGGCATTAGAAAATGACAAAATCAGTTGAAGAAAATCCAACTATGTACAAGAGCACAATACAGCTCTTTGACAATCCGCTAAAACGGGATTTCGTAACTTTAGACCAGTTAAAAGAATTGTTTGGCTATAAAAAAAAATGGTTCACACAACGTATGGCTGACGGAAGTTTGCCATATAGACAGGTCGGAAGGCATTTAATCCTGTTTTATGTTCCAGAAGTTCGACAGGCTATTTTGGATGGACGTTTAGCAGCTCATAGAAAGGTAATCCAAGATGATAACAATCGTTCAAACAAAAAAAGGAATAAAATATCTAGCTCGAGTGAAGGTAAAGGGTGGAAGACCCTCGAAGATATTCGAGACGAGAAGCGAAGCGGAGAGATGGGTCAACTTTATCCGTTTCCGTAGAGACCAAGGAGTTGAGGCAAGGCCTTCACCTGTATCTATTAAAAGTATGTTTGATGAATATATGACATATGCTTCCGAAAAGGGCAGAGCAGCTGGCACTTTAAAAGGTCATGAGATGAATTTCAGAAACCATATCTTAAGATTTTATGGGTACTCAGATATGGTCAGCGTAACTCATGAAGAACACCAAGCCTTTTTAAACCAATTAAGATGCCAAGGTGTTTCTCCAGCTACGCGAAATCGAATTCGAGCTCTGTTAAGGGTGATGTACTCAGTAGCTATTAAAAATCGCCTTTTTGGAAGCGCCTTTAAACTGAATCCATTTGATTCAATTGGTCCAGCTGAAGAACCTAAAAAGACCATCCAGTATTTAAGTTATGAAATGACTGAGAAACTATTGGAAAGTAACAAAGACACTCATTACTACCCTTTGATTCTATTAATGCTTAAAACAGGTTTAAGACTTGGGGAAGCTTTGGGAATTCATAATGAACAAATTGATCGCTCAACTGGTATGCTGACCATTGATCGACAATTCGATAAGTCCCAAGGCAAGATAGTAATGAGAACAAAAGGTAGAAGAATTCGAGTTGTTTACTTGATAGACGAAGTTTTAGAGGCATTACCTACTATAAATGAAGGTCCTATCTTTAAAAAGGAAGATGGAGGAAAGCTATATCCTCACAACTTTCAAAAAACGGTACTACCTCGAGCTTGTAAAAAAGCCGGCATTAAACCCATTCATGCCCATGGGCTTAGACACTCGTTTTCAGCTAACTACCTTATGAGTGGTGGTAGTATTTGGGATCTTTCAAAGATTCTTGGTCACTACTCTGTAAATATTACAGAGGAGTATTACGCTCATTTTTCATTGGATCACATTAGAAACCGAATGCGAATTATTGAGAGAAAAGATAATGTTGTTAGAGCAGCATTTGGATGAGGGGGTCAATGAAAGGGGTCAATAAAAATTGATGTTTTAGAAAATTAACTTTAAATAAAATGTCAGGATTTTTTAAAAACGATATAACTATAAGGAAGATAAGATGAAATCAGAACTAAAAACAAATGCGAGAGGGGGGACTTGAACCCCCACGAGGTTGCCCTCACTAGAACCTGAATCTAGCGCGTCTGCCATTCCGCCACTCTCGCTGATTTAATGATGGTCTGATCGACTATCCAATCGAGCTGGCTTCGTCAATAGGCTTTCTATATTCTTATACTCTTATATATTAAGTTGAACTAGCTTCTTATTTCTTTCTATGCCAAAATGACTTTGTTTAAATTAATTTTAGATGCATTAGGTAAATCAACTTTATGAGCAAACGCAAAAAAATAAAAGCACCTAAACGTGGCCGTTATAAAATAAAAAAATATCAAAAAAAAGGCCGGCAGCAAAACACCAAAAAAAAGGCGATTGGTATGCTAAAGCTTCACCGCGATGGCTATGGTTTTGTCATTGTTGACGATGAGGCACAAGCCGATGTGTTTATCCCACCACGCTATACTTTAAATGCCATGGATGGAGATCAAGTGAAGGTTTCCGTTCTTAAAAAAGACGAAAAAGGGCGCTTCGAAGGTAAAATTATCAAAATCATTTCCCATCATAAAAAATGGTTGATTGGAGTGCTTAAAAAAGATGCTCAAGGGTATTTTTTGGAACTGCTCGAAAATAAACTCGAATTCAATTTAGAAAAAGAAGATCTCTTTGGCGCCAAATTGGGAGATACTTTAGGCATCGAAGTTTTACAGTATCCCGAAGACGGTCAACGCGGCCGAGCTAAGATGATTCAAATCTTTGGCAAGCGCGGTAACGAAAAAGCCGAAACCGATATCATTATTTTAAAACATCAACTCAGGCACGAGTTTTCGCAGGAATGTCTCCAAGCTGCTGAGCAATTAAAAATTTCTGAAAAAAATGCAATCGAAGAAGAACGCCGCGATTTAAGAAGTCTGTATTTTGTGACCATCGATGGTGAAAAGGCACAAGATTTTGACGATGCGGTTTTAGTCGAAAAAACACAAAGTGGTTTTAAACTTTATGTCAGTATTGCCGATGTTAGCCATTACGTTAAGCCAGGTTCAGTCATTGATAAGGAGGCTTTTGCAAGAGGCACCTCAACTTATTTTCCGGATCAGGTGATTCCCATGTTACCCGAAGTCTTGAGTAACGACCTCTGCAGTTTGCGCCCCTTTGAAGACCGACTCGCATTTACCGCTGAGATCGACTTTAATGCCCAAGGCCTCCCCACAAAAAGTCAATTTTATAAAAGTGTGATTTGCTCCCATGCGCGCATCACTTACCGGCAACTTGCCAAGGCGCTCATGGATAAAAATATTGAGGAGCAAAAAAAACTCGAAACGATTTTTCCTATGTTACAGCAGGCCTATGAGTTGGCTCAGCTTATTCGCAGACAACGGCAAGCCCGAGGCAGCATCGACTTTGATCTTCCCGAACCCGAATTTATCACCAGCTTAGAAGAAGGAAATCTAGAGAGCATCATTAAAGCAGAAAGAAATGAAGCTCACATGTTAATTGAAGACTTCATGATTGCAGCCAATGAAGCCGTGGCTAACTTTGTGAAAAAACAAAATCTGCCTATGGTTTACCGCATCCATCAAACTCCTGACGCCCAAAAAATCTTTGCCTTTAAAGAATTACTGCACCACTTAGGCTTTCATATGAAACTCAGTGAGCAGCCTTCACCCAAAGAGCTAGCTAAACTTTTAGAAAAGCTCAAAAACCACCCCGAAGAAAAACTCATTCAACAGGTCTTACTACGCTCGATGAAGCAAGCCATTTACTCCACTGAGACCGTGGGGCATTATGGTTTGGCTTCCACCTGCTATACTCATTTTACCAGCCCGATTCGACGTTACCCGGACTTAATGGTGCACCGCATTTTATCTCAAGCTCTATCCGCAAAAAGGATGGCAAGTAACGAAGACGAACTCAAAACAAAATCTGACCATTGCAGCCGCCGCGAAAGGGTCTCCATGGAAGCCGAGTGGGAAGCCATTCGACTTAAATTAGCTCTCTTTATGCAAAATCATATTGGTGAGGAATTTGACGGGGTGGTTTCCCGCATCACCAAATACGGTTTTTTTGTGGAATTGCTGGACCCTTTTGTGGAAGGACTGATTTTACTCAAAGACCTGGATGACTATTTTATTTTTGAAGAAAAGCGCTATCGCTTGATTCAGCGAGGCTCCAAAAGAGAGGTGATTAAACTTGGAAAAAAATTGCGTATTCAAGTCAGTCAGGTGGATATTGAGGAAAGGCAAATCCACTTCCATTGGCTAAAATAAATCTTTTATTTAATAAATAGTTATAAAGTAAGCTTGTTAATTCACTTGACATTTTTAACTGAGAAAACCATGGAGTAGACAGGGTGAGGGTGATAGAAAACTCTTAATTTTTTTAAAAAATAAAAAGCTATGAAAAAAACCTTTCAAGTCGAGATCTATAACCAAAAATTCAGTGTTAAATCCGACACCGACGAAAAACATGTCCAAAAAGTAGCCGATCTAGTCAATCAAACCATATTTGATATCAAGCAAAAAACCAATAGTGTTTCTTCACTCAATGTGGCTCTTTTAACGGCCCTTAATCTTGCCGACGAGTATTATAAACTTAAACTAAAACATCAAGAAAAGACCCGTAAAGTTAAGAAAGAAATCAAAGAAAGCGTTGAGTTAATAGACCAGTGTTTAGATTTTGTTTCTGCCATTTCCTAGTTGCGAGGCTTTTGATTTCAGGTTAAGTTAATAGAAGGTTCTTTGGGTTTTAATCGCTCTCTTTCCTGAGTTCATTCACCCCCGTGTTTTTCATAAGCTCAGGAAATGGAGCTAAACGATTTCCCTGCCTGGTTCGTGCTAGGCCCAAAACGTTTTCGAACCTATTCGTTTTGAACGGGAGTTTCCTCTGTAGGTGGTGAGCAAGCCCATCCTTGAATGGGAAGCCTAAAGCCGATATGAGACGCCCACCTTTTGGTTTTGGTTCAAAGCGTGTGGTCTTAACGACTTGTGGTGGGGAATTTTTTTTATCAATCAAAAAATAAGATTCCATGTCAAAAAGCAAAGCTGAAATCAGAGCGGACATTCAAAAATATTTTAGTCAATATTCATCAGATCAACTCAAAGAACTTTCTCAACAAGTTCAACAAAGGCTTTTAAAAAATCAGGAACTCAAAAAAGTGAAAAGCATTGGCCTCTATGCTGCTTTAAAAAAAGAAGTGTATACAGAAGCTCTATTTAACCTTTTCACTCAACAAAAAGTCCAGGTCTTTTTTCCAAGAGTCAAAACAAAAACTGAGCTACAATGGGTAAAAGTTCAATTTATACAAGACTTACAAAAGGGAGCCTTGGGTATTTTAGAACCCAAAACCGGGCTTAGTGTGGAAGCTATCAATCAAATCGAAGCTTTAATCATCCCTGGACTCGCCTTTGACTTACAAGGACAACGGCTGGGAAAGGGTTTCGGCTATTATGACCGTGCACTCAAAAATTATTCGGGTTTGCGCATTGCCCTAGCCTATGATTTTCAGGTTTTTCCCGAAATTCCTTTTGAAGCCCATGATGAAAAAATGGATATCATTATCACACCCAGTCAGGAAATTTGCTGTCATTAAAAAATTGATTTGCTTATTGAGTACAATACATAGTTAAAGCAGGGTTATGAAAATTTTATTTATTGGAGATATCTTTGGTGAAGCGGGAAGGCGTGCGGTGAAAACTTTATTGCCTCCACTGAGACAAAGAGAAAAAATTGATTTTGTTTTTGCCAACGCGGAAAATATTGCCCATGGCAAGGGGATTTCCTCGCAGTCGGTTAAATTACTTTTTGATAGCGGTGTCGATGTACTGACAACCGGCAATCATGCCTTTGATCGAGACGAAAGCCTTTCGCTGTACGAACAAGATAAACGCATTTTACGGCCTGCAAACTTTCCTGCAAAATGCCCTGGACGAGGTTTTTCGCGTTTTGAAGTTTATGGGGGCGTCACTGTTGGTGTCATCAATTTGATTGGCCGGGTTCATATGGCACCAGCCGATTGCCCTTTTGAAAAAGCCGACCAATTACTCATGGATGCCAAACTCGATTGTGATATTATCCTGGTCGACATGCATGCCGAAGCCACCAGTGAATCTCGCGCCATGGGCTGGCACTTGGATGGCAGGGTTGCCGCCGTGGTGGGTTCGCATACCCATGTTCCCACAGCGGACGAAGAAATTTTACCCAAAGGCACCGCCTACATTAGCGATGCCGGCATGACCGGGCCTTATCGTTCAATTATTGGGATTGATATTGATACCGCACTCAAAAGATTTTTAATGGGCATGCGATCTCCCATTGAGCCAGCCAAAGAAGACATTAGGATGTACGCCGTTTTAATCGATGTCGAAGAATCCACTGGTCTGGCAACGAGCATTCGTTTGTTATGCGAAAAACTTGACTCTTAAAACAAAGGGGCTTTAAATAAAAGAGTATGCAGGAAAATTTTGAAAAAATAAAAAGAGGCAGCAGTGAGATTATTTCTGAGGAAGAGTTAAAAGAAAAACTCAAAATGGATCGTCCCTTGCGTATCAAAGCGGGTTTTGACCCTACCGCAGCGGACCTTCATTTGGGTCACTACGTCTTACTTAAAAAACTCAAAGACTTTCAAGAGGCAGGGCACGCCATCTGTTTTTTGATCGGGGATTATACTGCCATGATTGGCGATCCCAGTGGGCGCAACAGCACGCGACCGCCTTTAAGTGCAGAAGAGATCGAGCAAAACGTTCAAACCTATCAAGAGCAGGTTTTTAAAGTCTTAGACCCTAAAAAAACACAAACCTACTACAATGCCTCATGGTTTAAAAATTTTTCTGGAAAAGATCTCATTCAATTAGCCAGTCGCTACACCGTGGCCCGCATGTTGGAACGCAACGACTTTGAAAATCGCTTTCGTGACAATCAACCGATTTCGATTCACGAATTTCTTTATCCGCTATTGCAAGGTTGGGATTCGGTAGAAATGAAAGCTGATGTCGAAATCGGGGGCACAGATCAAAAATTTAATCTTCTGATGGGTCGCCAATTACAGAGGGAAGAAGGCCAAAGCGAGCAGTGTATTTTGATGATGCCGCTTTTAGAGGGCCTGGACGGCGTTGAAAAAATGAGCAAGTCTAAGGGTAACTACGTGGGCATTACCGAAACAGCGGAATCCCAATTTGGCAAGATCATGTCCATATCCGACGACCTGATGTGGCGTTACTTCGAGGTCTTAAGCTTTCGCTCACTGGCGGATATCAAGGCATTGCACAAGGCCGTCGATGAGGGCAAGAATCCACGCGATGCAAAGTTTGAACTTGGCCGTGAAATAGTTGCCAGATTCTATGATGAAACGGCGGCCGAAGACGCAATGCAGGAGTTCGTGTCGCGGTTTCAGCAGGGGGCCATGCCGGAGGAGATTCCCGACGTTGACATCGCCTGTACAGACGGAAAAATCGGCATCGCTCATTTGTTGAAAGGCGCCGGTTTGGTAAGCAGCACGTCTGAGGCATTTCGGATGATCAAGCAAGGGGCGGTCAAAATTGATGGTGAACGTATCGAAGATCGTTCTCTGGAGCTCAATGCCGGCAGGACCAATATCTACCAGGTTGGCAAACGAAAATTTGCCCGGGTCAGCCTCAACTGAGCAGCCGCCCCTCTGGCAGACCTCGATGAGCGCAGGAGCTCAACTATGAATTCCGCGAGAATATTAATAGCAGCGGTCGTGTGGATGGTTGGCGTCGTACCGGTAATGGCCGACGAAACAAGTGACGCGCGGCAGGCCTTCGAACGTGCGCTTGTCGCCATCAATGAGAAATCTTTCGAGCCCATCAAGGCTGTCATCGACCGGGCGGAGCTCACAAAGCGGATTCATGCGGTGCGACCGTCGGAGCCCAACTCCCGTCAGGCGCTGGAGAATC
>JAUHYS010000098.1 GCA_030426445.1 bacterium | reverse complement strand
AAAGGATTTCAAGGCCGGTCTTTCCCGGCATTTTGATATCCAAGATGGCAAGAGCGTATTCATTTTCTAGAAGTCTTTTTAGGGCGACTTCACCGTTGCTGACTGTTTCGACTTCGTAATTTGCCTTAGTAAAAAATTTTTTTAAAATGGTGCGCAAGCTGTTTTCGTCTTCTCCAATGAGAATACGCGGGGTATATAAAGAAAAAGCTTCTTCTAATGAAGGATTATCAGGTAGGTTTTCCATTAGTTTTAGACCTAAAACCGAAGTGCAAATAAGTAAAATACTTTTTTTAGAGTGATGTTTTAACTTGTTTTAAAGTTTGGGCGGCGTTTTTCGATAAAAGCTGTGACGCCTTCTTTAAAATCAGGGCTCTTTGAAGAAGCCGCGATTTCCTCTTTTTCCATTTTTAATTGTTCCGAAAAAGAATTTTGAGAGGAATGACGAAGCAATCTTTTAATGCGTGCTATCGCGTCTACCGGTCGTTTTTCAAGCTGGGTAATGAAGGCCTGGAGTTCTTCTTCAAAGTCTGAATCGGCCCATATATGGTTGACTAAACCTTTTTCCCAGGCTGTTTTTGCAGAAAAAATTTGGCCTGTAAAAAAAGCTTCTGCGGCTTGTTTGGGTCCTAAAATACGAGGAAGCAGGTAGGTCGTGGATGCATTCGGGGCAAGGGCAATATTTGTAAAAGAGGGAGAGAGTCGAGCGCTTTCGCTTGCGACCAAAATATCACAACTCAGCGCAATGCCAAATCCGGCTGCAAAAGCACTGCCTTCGATGGCGGCGATGACGGGCTTGGGCATTAAAGTGATCGATTCGATTGCCTGATTAAGGGCTTCCGAAACCTGAAAAAAACCTTGCTCGGCGTTTTGAATGTTTTCGTAAAAGTTTTTTAGGTCCCCTCCGGCAGAAAAATTTCCCTCAGCTCCCCGAATGACTAATACCCTCACTGAATTGTCCTGGGCAGCCTTTTGACAAGCTATAGCCAAAGCTTGAGCAAGCTCTAAACTAAATGCATTGAGACGCTGGGGACGATTAAGCATCAAGGTGCGACATTGATTAAAATTTTTTTCCAAAATAATTTCTTTACTCATGCTTGCCTCAAGGATTATGTTTTTTATATTATTATAAAGATTATTAGCTTATAGGAGATGAATGCCCATGAAACTCAAAGCCGAAAGCCAAATATCCAAACGTCGTCAGTTTGATCTAATTGCAATTCCTTTTGTAGATAATAAGCTCTTTTCGCACTCTTTAGTGGATTCAATCAATAAAAAATTATCTCTGGATTTAAAAAAGCTATTAAAAAGGCTCGATTTTAAGGGAGAAGAGGGAAAAACCGAAATGATTGCAGGCCTGGATGCGGCAGCAGGGGCGGATATATTGGTTTTAGGTTTGGGTAAAAGCTCTGAGTGCAAGCTGGAAAATTTGCGGCAGGCAGCGGCGGCGGTGGCAAAAACTGCCAAGAGTCGTCAGGCTAAATCAGTCTTATCTTTTCTTTCCCTGGTTAAAATAAAAAACTCGGCTCAAGAGATGGGTCAAGCCATTGCGGAAGCCAGCCATTTATCCCTTTATAAATTTGATAAATATCGCGGTAAAAAACCCGAAGCGTCTAAAAAAAATAAACTTCAAGAAATCACGGTTATGGCTTCGAGTCCCAAAGACAAAAGTCAATTACAGGCCGGGATTCGATTGGGTGAATACTTAAGCGAGGGAGTGGCTTTTAGTCGGGATTTAGTCAATACACCTCCCAATCAAAAAGCTCCCGAAGTGCTGGGAAGAGAAGCCAAAAAAATTAAGGGCGTGACAACCCGAGTTTTTGACCACAAAAAAATTAAAAGCATCGGTATGGGTGCGCTTTACGGTGTGGGTATGGGTTCAAACAACCCTCCTGTTTTTGTAGAAATGCATTATAAACCCAAAAAGAAAGCTAAAAAGTGCGTTGCAATTGTGGGAAAAGGGATCACCTTTGACAGTGGAGGCCTGTCGCTTAAACCTCCTAAGGCCCAAGAAACCATGAAGGACGACATGGCCGGAGCTGCGGCAGTTTTAGGTATTATGAAGGTTCTACCACGTATCCAACCGGCAGTGGAGGTATATGGCTATGTGGCCAGTGCAGAGAATATGCCTGGAGGAAGAGCCCAAAGACCTGGAGATGTGGTCAAAGCCTATAATGGCAAGACCATCGAAGTCATGAATACCGACGCAGAAGGGCGGCTTGCTTTGGCGGATGCCTTAAGTTATCTCACCCGACACCGCAAAGTGGATTACATTATTGATATGGCGACTCTAACGGGAGCTGCCATGGTGGCCTTGGGTGACAGAATTACTGCTGCTTTAGGAACTGACGAAAGCCTTACGCAAAAAGTCATTCAAGCAGGTAAAAAAACCGGCGAAAAAATTTGGGAACTCCCTTTAGAAGAAGAATACTGGGAAGGCTTTAAAAGTGAAGTCGCGGATATGAAAAACATCGGTGCAATGTGGGGAGGCACCATTAATGCGGCTTTGTTTTTAAAACAATTTGTGGATAAAAAAGCAAAATGGTTGCATTTAGATATTGCGGGGCCTTCCCGTGCTTATAAGCCCTGGCCTTATTGTCCTCCAGGAGGAACGGGTATCATGGTTCGGACTTTAGTTCAATTTTTGGAAGAACTTTAGCAAGGTTATTCGTTAAAATATTAAAAGATTAATGATATGTTTGGATCCATAGCAAAAAAAATTTTTGGCAGTCAAAGCGATCGCCAGATAAAAAAGATCAATCCCATCGTAAATGCAATTAACGACTTAGAAGCTCGGATGAAGGGTTTAAGCGATGAGGACTTACGTGCTCAAACTCAAAAATTTCGAGAGCGTATAAAAAAAGGCGAATCCCTTGACGCCCTGTTGCCCGAGGCTTTTGCCACGGTACGCGAAGCCTCCTGGCGTGTTTTGGGGATGCGACATTTTGATGTTCAGCTTGTGGGCGGCTATGTTTTGCATCACGGCAAGATTGCTGAAATGCGTACGGGTGAAGGTAAAACCCTGGTTGCCACTTTGCCGGTGTACCTCAATGCCTTGACGGGCAAAGGGGTGCATGTTGTTACAGTCAACGACTATTTAGCACGCCGTGATTCACAGTGGATGGGCAAGCTTTATAATTTTTTGGGTTTAAGTGTCGGAGTCATTGTTCAGGGTCTCAAAGATCAAGAGCGCAAAGCCGCTTATAATTCTGATATCACCTACGGTACTAATAACGAGTTTGGCTTTGATTATCTTCGTGACAATATGAAGTTCAGCCACGAGCAAATGGTCCAGCGCGAGCTTAACTATGCCATTGTGGACGAAGTGGACTCTATCTTAATTGACGAAGCCCGAACGCCCCTCATTATTTCTGGGCCCGCGGAAGCCTCCACCGACAAGTATTATAAAATCAATGGCATTATTCCTCTCTTAAAAAAAGAAGAAGACTTTACTGTAGATGAAAAAGCTCGCTCTGCCATGCTCACCGAAGAAGGGGTGGCTCACGTCGAAAAATTGCTTAATATCGAAAACCTCTATGATCCCCGTAATATTGATATCTTGCATCACGTGAACCAGGGCCTAAAAGCCCATGTGCTTTTTAAGAAAGACGTCGATTATATGGTAACAGACGGCGAAGTGGTGATTATCGACGAATTTACTGGCCGCGCGATGTCTGGACGCCGCTGGAGTGATGGTCTTCACCAAGCCGTGGAAGCCAAAGAGGGTGTCAAGGTTGAAAACGAAAATCAGACCCTGGCGACCATTACCTTTCAAAATTACTTCCGCATGTTTAATAAATTGGCGGGCATGACCGGTACGGCTGACACCGAGGCTCCAGAGTTTGCAAAAATTTATAGCCTTGAAGTCATGGTGATCCCTACAAACAAACCGATGCTCCGTGATGACAAAACGGACATGATTTATAAAAACGAAACCGCTAAGTTTAAAGCGGTGATCGAGCGTATCAAGGAACTTCACGAAAAAGGGCAACCTGTTTTAGTGGGGACCATTTCCATCGAAAAGTCAGAGATTTTGGCTCAAATGCTCAAGCGTCGGGGCATTCGTCACAATGTCCTCAATGCTAAACAACACGATCGCGAGGCCGAAATCGTGGCCCAGGCAGGGCGTTTGGGTTCGGTCACTATTTCAACCAATATGGCGGGCCGGGGTACGGACATCATGCTGGGAGGCAATCCCGAGTTTTTAGCAAAGGCACGTGTCAACCCAGAGGCCGATGAAGAGACTTATCAAAAAGAGTTTCAGCAAGAACTTGAGGCGGCTCAGAAAATTTGTAACGAAGAAAAAGAAAAGGTCTTGGGACTGGGTGGCTTGGCTATTTTGGGTACGGAACGCCACGAAAGCCGCCGTATCGATAACCAGCTGCGGGGGCGTTCGGGTCGTCAGGGAGATCCTGGGGAAAGCCAATTTTATATCTCGCTGGATGATGACTTAATGCGCATTTTTGGTTCGGATCGCATTGCGCGTATGATGGAACGCCTTAAAATGGACGAAGACGAAGCTATTTTTCATCCCTGGATCAGTAAAGCGATCGAAAATGCTCAAAAGAAGGTCGAAGCTCATAACTTTAGTATCCGAAAAAATGTGCTCGAATATGACGACGTCATGAACGAACAACGCAAAACCGTTTATTCGCTACGCCGTAATATTCTCCAAGGCAAAGAGCTTAAAGAAAAAGTGCTTGATATGCTGGATCAAGAGGCTGACGAAATCAGTCAAACCCATGGCCCCCAACAGGGAGAAGAAAGCTTTAGTGTCCAGCCTTTAATTGACAGAGCTTTGCAAGTTTTTGATGTTCATTTAGACCCGGCTGATTTTGAGGCTAAAGATAAAAATCTCGATGCAGATTTTTTGGGTGAAAAGCTCTATGACAAAGTGGTCGCAGCATATGCAGAAAGAGAAGAACGCTTTGGAGAGGAACTCGCAAGACATATTGAAAAAGTTCTCATGTTGCAAACCTTGGACGGACTTTGGAAAGACCATCTCTTGACCATGGATCATTTGCGCGAAGGCATTGGACTCCGGGGTTATGCCCAGGTCGACCCGATTATTGCCTATAAACGAGAGGGTTTTGGTCTTTTTGAAGAAATGATGCAGACCTTTACCCATGACACCGTGCAAAAACTTTTTCGGGTTGAAGTCAAAGAACAAAGCCGTCTGGAACCCGATAGAAGCCAGTCCGTTCCCATGCAAGCGAGTCATGCTTCGGTGCAGAGTATGGGTTCCAAAGCTCAGCCTGCAGCTAGACAAGCGCCAGCGGGATTACCGCAAGCGACTCCACCCGCCCAAGCTTTTCCTTCAGGGCCGACAGGAAGTGTAAAAAATGAAGGCCCTAAGGTTGGACGCAATGACCCTTGCCCTTGTGGCAGTGGGAAAAAATACAAAAAATGCCATGGGGCAACTTAGGAGTCTTCAAAAATGCGCCAACCCTTTAAGCTCGCATACGATAAAAAGACGACTTTGCCAAAATCGGCGAATGGCTATCAATTTGCGGGGATCCATTGTGGTATCAAAAACAAAGGGCAAAAAGACCTTGCTTTAATTTACAGTGAGGTGCCAGCTAAAGCGGTCGCCTGTTTTACCAAAAATCAAGTTCAAGCCGCTCCGATTCATCAAGGTCGTCAGGCTCTTCAGTCGGGTCCCTTACAAGCGATTATTATCAACTCAGGTATTGCCAATGTGGTGACAGGCAAAAGAGGTCTGGAGGATGCTCAAAAAATTGCCCAAAAGACTCAAAAGACTTTAGGGTTTACAAAAAGCCAAGTGCTCATGAGTTCAACAGGTAAGGTTGGGGGGCCTTTACCTAGGACCAAAATTTTAAATGCGCTGCCTCAATTGGTGGAAGAACTCGCTTCAAGCAATCTTAAGCATGTTGCCCAAGCGATCATGACGACTGATCGTTTTATCAAAGTCCATCAAGTCAAAGTGAAAGTGGGCTCTCAATCATATCATATTACCGGAATTGCCAAAGGCGCGGGGATGATTGAACCTCATATGGCCACGATGCTAGCGTATATTCTAACAGATTTGGATGCGCCCTTGCCTTATTTGCGCCGTGTTTTTAAAAAAGCGGTTGATGCAAGTTTTAACAGGATCTCCGTGGATGGAGACTGTTCGACCAATGATACCGCTCTGCTCATGGCAAATGGTCTTGCTAAAATCAAACTTTCTGCACAAAATAAAAAAGCCTGTAATCAATTTGAAAAGGCCTTAGATGAGGTTTGTCAGGCTTTGGCCTACCGTATGGTACAAGATGGCGAAGGGGCGACTAAGGTCGTTGAACTGGAAATCAGCGGAGCGCGTTCTAATCAGGCAGCACAAAAAATCGCTTATAGCATTGCACAATCACAATTAGTAAAGACTTCTTTTTTTGGAGAAGACCCCAATTGGGGTCGGGTTGCCGTTGCGATGGGATATGCTGGAGAAAAGCTCGACCTCAATAAAGTGAGTATTTATTACGGAAACACTTGCTTACTCAAAAATGGCAGCCCCACTCCCTTTAAAAACGAAAAAAAAGCCTCTCAAACCATGAAAGACTTTTATTTTAAGATCAAAGTCGAGCTCGGCCTAGGCACAGGCTCTGCCAGTGTTTTAACCAGTGACCTTGGTTATGAATACGTCAGAATCAACGCAGAGTATCGTACTTAACTCACTGATTTCTAACTTCAAAAAACTCACTTTATTTTTCTTTATTTTCGGGTTATAAATGCTAGATTATCTCTCCAGGGGGGGAGGGTATGTCTCAAACTTTCAAAGAGTTCATAGTATTGAAGGTTTTCATAATAATGACGATAGGGTAAAACCACAGGATAATAAAAGGAAAGTCCGTGCCAAAATTCAATTTAGGAAATCTTAACGAACTCATTAGTAAGTACAGCGATATTGTCTTGGCTGGCTTGGTGATTTCTGTCGTCGGAATGATCATTATTCCACTCCCCACTTGGTTGTTGGATATTTTACTTGTGGTCAACCTGACTCTTGCGATTCTCATCATCATGGTTGCCTTATATATTACCGATGCTCTTAAATTGGCTTCGTTTCCCACTATATTACTGATTGCGACTTTATTTAGGCTCGCCCTCAATATTTCTTCGACACGTCTCATTCTTTGGCAAGCGGATGCAGGGGATGTGATCCAACAATTTGGTAGCTTTGTGGTTCCAGGCGGGGACTATATTGTCGGTGGTGTTATCTTTATTATTATTACCTTGGTCAACTTCATCGTTATCGCCAAAGGAGCAGAGCGTGTCTCCGAGGTCGGAGCGCGTTTTACCTTGGATGCGATGCCTGGTAAGCAAATGTCTATCGATGCGGATCTTAATGCTGGTGTTATCGACCGAGAAGAGGCAAAGAGACGTCGTTCCAAAATTGAAAGAGAAGCAGATTTTTACGGTTCGATGGACGGTGCGTCAAAGTTCGTCAAAGGTGATGCGATCGCCGCGCTGCTTATCCTGGGTGT
>JAUHYS010000341.1 GCA_030426445.1 bacterium | reverse complement strand
ACGGACTATGTTTGTTCTAGATTTATAAATTGTATTTTAAAAAATTTGGACTCCTCGACTTTCTTTAATGACCCCTTCCCCAAATAATAAATGCTCAGTGATTTATCATGATGAAAATGTATTTTACCCGCCCGTTAGATATTTTATTTTAAAAAACTTTTTAGAAATATGTTTATGGATCAAAAAAAAAATTTTGTAAAGAGTGAGATAATGACACATTAAGTCGAAAAACTTGTTTTTTCACTAAAGCTTTCTTCTAACTTCAAAGTTAAGTATAATATTATCATCGAATTATAGGATTGTTACCATGAGGTAAACATGACTTTTGTTAGAATCAGGCCCATCCCTCAAAGCCTCGTGCTGTTATATGCCTTGGGACTTACTTTGATCATTTTAATAACCCTGCAGGGGGAGAGCCATGCCAGGCCGATCTTATTAAAAAGTGATCAACAAAGTTATTCACTGACACCTAGCCTTAGTGTTTGGGTCGATAATAAAGAAGAAGCCACACTTGAAGCGATGTTAGCAGGAGAGTATAACGATTTATTTACACCAGTAGGAAACAGCGCCCCTAATTTTGGTTTTAGTCAAAAGTCGGTTTGGTTAAAATTTGAAGTGGAAAACCCCACAGAAAAAACCCAAAACCTGCTTTTACAACTGGACTACAACCTCATTAACCGAGTCCATTTGATTTATCAAAAACCCAATGGACAAACAGAATCTATTCTAACAGGTTTAAACTATTCCTATCATAATCGCCCGCTTGATTATTTTTATTATATTTTTCCTCTAAAATTTACTCCACAAGAAGCCACAACTTTTTACATGAACGTCCAATCAGCTTACCCCTATAGTGTCCCCCTAACACTAGGCAGCTACGAACATTTTTCAGAAGCCCGAAGCAACCGAGCATGGATTCTAGGAGGCTATTTTGGCTTGATCATTGTTATGATGCTTTACAACTTTTTTCTATTTATCACTGTCAAAGACCGCTCTTATCTTTATTATATTTTATTTATTTTATCCTTTGTGCTCTTTCAGATCGCCAATTTTGGACTTTTTCTTCATATTTTTCCTAATGCAACTTGGTTAAATCTCCAACAGCGTGGCATTACCGGCGCCTTTGCAGTTGTATTTGCTGTTCAATTTGGCAGAGTCTTTCTCAACACAAAAAAATACCTGCCTGTTTTAGATAAACTCATGCTAGGGACCATTGCTTTTTCCTTTCTCTGTATCAGCACATCGGTACTACTGGGTTTTCAATATGCCACAATGGCTCTTACAATCATCGTCTTAATAGGTTCGGGCTTTCAACTGGCTGCTGGTTTACTCCGTGTTATTCAAGGCTACAAACCTGCCCGCTATTTTTTTCTGTCTTGGACACTTTTGCTTTTGGGTTCGGCCATCTATCAACTCTGGTCCTTTGGAGTCGTGGCTTATAGTGTTGTCACCATTTGGGCCTTTATGGCAGGAAGTGCGTGCGAAGTCGTCCTATTATCGCTAGCTTTGGGATACCGTATCAATATTTTAAAACAGGAAAAAATGGAGTCTGCGCAATTGGCTGCCGAAGCCAAAGCCGAAG